>JAQVXL010000054.1 GCA_028709235.1 Desulfotomaculaceae bacterium | reverse complement strand
CTGCCGGAGATTGAGCCGGGGGACATCCTGGTTATCCATGACACCGGCGCCCACGGTCACGCGATGGGGTTCAACTATAACGGCAAGCTGCGGTCCGCGGAGCTGCTGCTGCAGCCGGACGGCCAAGTGAAACTAATCCGCCGGGCAGAAACGCTGGATGACTACTTTGCCACCGTTGATTTCAGTATGCTCAACGAGTGTAACGGCGGTGGCTGAAGCATCAGCTAAAGTCCAGTTCCGGACGTCGAAAAAAATCGAAAAAAAGCGGGGGGACAGTCCCCCACAGGGACAGTCCCTCTACGCTTTTTCGAGGCGGACAGACCAGGAATAGATTTTCCCCGACACGCTGTATAAAGCGCCCTTCCAGGTATACTCCGCTTCGTTAATCTGCGTAAAAGACTCACTGCCGAAATACTCACCGTTTTCAGAGCTGTACAAGGATAGGATCGAGTCCTCTACCACTGTAAACCGTCCTATTAATGTCCCCAGTTTCGGATTCACTGATTGCCAGCCGGTCATATTATTGACAAAAGGCGCGATGCGGTAGTCGTTAATTATTTCTACAGGGTTTGGACCCGACAGGGTTATGCTGCTATTATTCAGCCACAGCTTCTTTTGGTGGGTGATCTCGGATCGCCCCTCGGCGCTGAACACATTGTTATTTTCGTCGTAATAATTGCCCCGCGAGATCCAGACGCCTTCAGTAAATAAATAAGTATGTTTCATAACAAAACAACCTCCCTGCTTTCTAGATATTGCAAAATATTACAGATATAATGATGATATATTACGACATTTTATCACGAAATAGGTGGGGGGGACAGTCCCCGGGACAGAATACGACATATTGAACGATACTGTGATAACATGTATAATTATGGTGTGTTGTGCCGATACAGCACACCATTTGACTTGATCGAAATAATTCAGGGCATGGATTAATCCCGGTATTTAAAGAAACCCTAGAGATGATGGAAAAATAAAAGAAGTGAGGATTAGCAAATGGATCAAGAAAAAAATGAGATTGAGCAGCTGTGTATCAATAATATACGTATGCTGGCCGCGGATATGGTGGAAAAGGCCAAATCAGGCCATCCGGGGATGCCGATGGGAGCAGCCGCGATGGCCTTTGTCCTGTGGACCAGGTTCTTGAGGCACAACCCGGGTAACCCGGCCTGGCCGAACCGGGACCGCTTTGTCCTTTCGGCCGGGCACGGCTCGTCATTGCTGTACACCTTGCTCTATCTTACCGGCTATGACCTGCCCCTGGAGGAACTCCAGCAGTTTCGCCAGTGGGGCAGCAAGACCCCGGGCCACCCCGAATTTGGACACACCCCGGGAGTAGAGGTGACCACCGGGCCGCTGGGGCAGGGTATCGCCAACGCTGTCGGCATGGCTATCGCTGAACGGTACCTGGCTTCATATTTCAACCGCCCCAGTTACGATATCGTGGACTATTATACCTACGTTATGGCCGGGGACGGCGACCTGATGGAGGGTGTTTCCCACGAGGCCGCCTCACTGGCCGGCCACCTCCAGCTGGGCCGGCTGATCTGTCTGTATGACGATAACCGTATCTCTATCGAAGGCTCTACGAACATGGCCTTTACCGAGGACCGGGCCGGCCGGTTTGCTGCTTACCAGTGGCACGTGCAGCGAGTGGACGACGGGAACGACACGGAGTCCCTGGCCGCGGCCATCCGGGCGGCGCAGGCGGAGAAGGAGAGACCTTCCATAATCCTGGTGCGCACCCACATCGGTTACGGCAGTCCCAACAAGCAGGATTGCGCTTCGGCGCACGGCGAACCCCTGGGCGCTGAGGAAATGAAGCTTACCAGGGAAACCCTGTGCTGGCCTGGGGAGCCTTTCCATGTGGATGGGCAGGTGGGAGATTATTTTCGCCGGGCTGTGGAAAACGGAAAATCCCTGGAAGAGAAATGGCAGAAACTTTTTGATTCATATGCGGCGTCTTTCCCTGATCTGGCTGACCTTTACCGGCAGTGGCTGAAAGGGCAGCCCGCGGCCGGGTGGGACAAAGATATCCCGCTGTTTCCCGCTGATGAAAAAGGCCTGGCCACCAGAGCGGCCTCGGGCACTGTGCTGAACGCCATTGCCGCCGGCCTGCCCAACTTAATCGGCGGCTCCGCCGACCTGGCCCCGTCAACAAAAACGATAATTAATGGCGCCGGTGATTTTGGCCCCGATAATTACAGCGGCAGAAACCTGCGTTTTGGTGTCAGAGAGCATGCTATGGGATCGATCCTGAATGGCATGGCCCTGGCCGGCGGCCTGATCCCATACGGAGCGACCTTCCTGGTATTTTCGGACTACATGCGCCCGCCCATGCGCATGGCCGCCATGATGGGCCTCCAGGTTATCTATGTGTTCACCCATGACAGTATCGGGGTGGGCGAAGACGGCCCGACTCACCAGCCCATCGAACACCTGACTGTGCTCAGGGCCATTCCCGGACTGACTGTGATCCGCCCGGCAGACGCCAACGAAACTGCTGAGGCCTGGCGCTGCGCCATTGACCAGGTTAAAGGGCCGACGGCCATGATTTTGACCAGGCAAAACCTGCCCACCCTGGACCGGCAAAAGGTGGCGCCGGCTGAGGGCCTTTCCCGCGGCGCTTATATTCTATATGAAACTCCAGGAAGAGAGCCGGATGTGCTCTTGCTGGCCACCGGTTCGGAAGTCCGGCTGGCTATGGCAGCGGCGGACCAGCTCCAGGACAGCGGCATCGCCGCCCGCGTGGTGAGCATGCCCTGCTGGGAGCTCTTTGAGGCCCAGCCGGAAGAGTACCGGCGCCAGGTGCTGCCGCCCCAGATAAAGGCCCGGGTGGCCATAGAGGCCGGACTTACTGAAGGCTGGCGCCGTTATGTGGGGGACCGGGGCAGAATTATCGGCATCGATCACTTCGGCGCCTCCGCCCCTGCCGGGATATTGTTCAAAGAGTTCGGGTTCACAGTGGAAAACGTTGTTGTAAACGCTATGCAAACACTCGACATAACACCCTGCGATTGATGCGGCTGACAAGCGGAACGACGCAACCCCCGTCGAACGACGCAACTCCCGTTGTAGGTG
Organism: Desulfotomaculaceae bacterium; assembly: GCA_028709235.1. GTDB lineage: Bacteria > Bacillota > Desulfotomaculia > Desulfotomaculales > Pelotomaculaceae > Syntrophopropionicum. The sequence goes on along the minus strand of JAQVXL010000054.1, from coordinate 10,739 downwards.
AGGCTTCAGCCTTACAGCTTTAGGGTTAAAACCCACCCAACAGGGGTAAGCGGAATGTGCTAGACCCCTGTTGTAGGTGCGGTTTTAACCGCACATCTTTCTTTGTTTCTACAACATTCTATCGTTACATGATACCAGACAGCGGAATGGGGACACACCTCTGCATAAAGGTACGGGGACACACCTCCGTTTGGGGCCCGGCTGTGATGCCGAGGAATGTCCCCGATTTATGTGTTGCAATATGTTGCAATTTGTCAGGGGGACTGTCCCCCCGCTGGCCATCGTTCACCAGAGGTAAATATTAATCATGATTTAAGAATTTTGTTATTATTTATTAATAACTTTTTTTTATAATTTGGTTATGCTACCAGGTAAATGGCATTATTTTTACTTTCTTTAATAAATAATAGGGGGGTTAGGCATGGGAAAAACTGTAGGAATCGATCTTGGCACTACAAACTCGGCTATAGCGGTAATGGAAGGAGGAAAACCAACTATTATCGTGAACAGCGAAGGCGACCGTACCACGCCTTCGGTTGTTGCTTTTAAAGAAGACGGGGAAAGGTTGATCGGTAAGGTGGCCCGCCGCCAGTCCGTGTTAAACCCGGAAAATACTCTCTCTTCTATAAAACGTTTTATCGGTCGCCGCTTTTCCGAGGTAGTTGATGAGCGGAAACTGGTTCCATATAAAGTAAAGTCCGGGCCCAATGACGCTGTCCGTTTTGACATTCGCGGCAAAGATATGGCCCCGGAAGAAATCTCAGCCCTGGTCATGCGCAAGCTGGTGGATGACGCCTCCAAGTACCTGGGCGAAAAAATTACCGACGCCGTGATTACAGTGCCGGCTTATTTTAACGACTCCCAGCGCAGCGCTACTAAGGACGCCGGAAAAATAGCCGGGTTGAACGTCCTGCGGATCATCAATGAGCCGACGGCGGCGGCGCTGGCCTACGGCCTGGATAAAAGGGCGAACGAAACGATCATGGTTTTTGACCTGGGCGGCGGCACCTTCGACGTGTCCATCCTGGAGGTCGGGGACGGTGTTTTTGAGGTTAAGTCTACCAACGGCGATACCCACCTGGGTGGTGATAATTTTGACAAGGCGGTTGTCGACTGGCTGGCCGACGGGTTTAAGAAGGATAACGGCATAGAACTGCGCAATGACAAGCAGGCTCTGCAGCGCCTGATCGAGGCAGCGGAAAAAGCTAAAATGGAGCTTTCCGCCACAACGGAAACCGTGATCAACCTGCCCTTCATCACCGCCGACGCCAACGGCCCCAAGCACCTTGATATGAAATTAACCCGCGCCAAATTTGACGACCTGACCGCCGACCTGGTGGAGCGCTGCCGCGGGCCGGTAACGGCCGCCCTGGCTGACGCCAAACTGACGGAAAAGGATATCGACGAGGTTATCTTAGTGGGCGGTTCAACGCGGATTCTGGCGGTGCAAAAGCTGGTGCGCCAGCTGACAGGCGGCAAGGACCCGCATATGGGGGTTAACCCCGACGAGGTTGTGGCCGTTGGCGCCGCGATCCAGGGCGGCGTGCTGGCGGGAGAAGTAAAAGATGTGCTGCTCCTTGACGTCACACCCCTGTCTCTGGGCGTGGAAACACTGGGCGGCATTATGTCCAAAGTAATTGAACGCAATACCACTATTCCTGTGCGGCGCAGCCAGGTTTTCAGCACAGCTGAAGACAGCCAGCCGGCAGTTGATATCAACGTGCTGCAGGGTGAGCGCGAAATGGCCCGGGATAACCGGCTGCTGGGCCAGTTTAAACTGGACGGTATCCCGATGGCGCCCCGGGGCGTGCCGCAAATCGAAGTGACCTTTGACATCGACGCCAACGGCATCCTGAAGGTGGGGGCCAGGGACAAAGGTACCGGCAAAGAGCAGACCATTACCATCAGCGGTTCCACCAGCCTGGACAAATCTGAAATTGACCGGATGGTCAATGATGCTGCCGTAAACGCGGCAGAAGACAAAAAAAGGAAAGAAGAAATAGAAGTCCGCAACGATGCTGATTCACTGGCCTATCAGGTAGACCGCCAGCTGAAGGACCTGGGGGACAAAATACCGGTGCACGAGAAAGCCCGTGTGGAACAGCTGCTCAGCGACCTGAGAGCCGCCTTGAAAGAAAACGCGCCCATTGACCGCATCCGCACCCTGCAGAGTGACCTGCAGCAGGCGGCCTATTCACTATCGCAAACTGCCTACGGGCAGGCCGGCGGGACACCCGGCGGCGGAGGCGGCGCCGCGCCCCGGGACGGTGAAGATGTAGTAGATGCAGAATTTGAAGAAAAATAGCAAACTCTGTCTGGGGGACTGTCCCCCCCAACGGGAGACGGATATGAATAAAAACACGACTGTGGAGCAAATTGATAATATTTCGCTCTTAAAAAAAGAGCTTGATGATGAAAAGAACCGGCATTTGCGAACGCTGGCTGATTTCAATAATTACCGCAAGCGGGTGGAACGGGAAATGGAGTCCAGCGCCACCCGCGGTAAAAAAGAACTGCTCCAGGACCTGCTGGCCGTGCTGGATAACCTGGAACGGGCCCTGCCGCAAATAGCGGACGAAAGGTACAGGCAGGGAGTGGAGATGATCTACCAGCAGTTTGCGGGCCTGCTCCGGCAGCATGGCCTGGAAAGAATGGATAGTGTGGGCCAGCCATTTGACCCCCACCAGCACGAAGCTGCCGGCTACCTGGAAAACTCAGGTTTACCACTGGGGTTTGTGGCCCAGGAACTAACCAGAGGCTACCGGTTTGGCGAGGATTTATTAAGGCCGGCCAGGGTTAGAGTTTCTAGAGGACCGGTGAAAACAAGATGAGCGTATCATTTCGCGATTACTACGAGATTCTGGGCGTAAGCCGCAGCGCCACAGCAAAAGAGATAAAAACAGCCTACCGTAAATTAGCCCGCCAGTGGCATCCTGATCTGCACACCGGCAAGGACAAGGAAACAGCCGAGGAAAAGATCAAGGAGATTAACGAAGCATACGAAGTATTGAGTGACAAGGAAAAGCGGGATAAGTACGACAGGCTGGGCCAAAACTGGCGGGATGGCCAGGATTTCCGGCCGCCGCCGGATATGGAAGGGTTCCATTTCTATACCAGTGGCGGCGACGGGGCCGGCGCCAGCGGCTTCAGCGACTTTTTTGAAACACTGTTTGGCGGCGGCTCGCCATTTGGCGGCTCCCGAAGAACTACCCGCCGGACCGGTCCGGCGCGGGGGCAGGATATTGAAAGCGAGCTGGAACTGGCCCTGGAGGAAGCATACCGCGGCGGGGAAAAATCGCTGCAGCTGAGCACCCGGGAAGCATGCCGGGCCTGCAGCGGCAGCGGTGTCGAGAATAACGCCTTCTGCCGGCGCTGCGGCGGTACCGGTGAAACAGCCGGCGTCAGGACCCTGGCCGTGAAGATTCCGCCGGGCGTGCGCGACGGCAGCAAGATCCGGCTCAAAGGCCAGGGCGGAGAAGGGATCGGCGGCGGGTCCAGGGGTGACCTTTACCTCAAGGTAAAACTGCTGCCCCACCCGGTATACAAAGTCCGCGACGCGGATCTGGAAACAGAAGTTGTCCTGCGCCCGGAGCAGGCTGTGCTGGGAGATCAGGTTTCCGTGCCCACCCTGGACGGGCCAGTCCTGATGAAGGTACCCCCGGGATCCCGGGCCGGAAAACGGCTGCGCCTCAGGGGCAAGGGCCTGCCCCAGCAAAAAGGGCGGGGGGACGAATATGTGGTGCTCAAAATAGATATTCCTGAACGCCTTTCAGCTGAAGAAGAGAAGCTTTACCAGGAACTGGCGTCGCTCAGGAAAGGGGTGTGATGGGGTGGAAAAATATTATATGCAAATATACCATCATATTCTATCCACCAGTGAAGACGACGCCTGGGTTGACCTCAAAAACCTGGAAATTCACCCGGAAATGGCCCAGCTGCTGGCTGAGTTCGGCATTCTGGAGATTCAAGAGGGCCAGATCAGGCTCAAGCACGCCGCGCGCCTGGCCAAACTACAGCGCCTGCGCTGCGGCCTGGGCGTCAACCTCAACGGCGCAGCCATAATCCTGGACCTGCTGGAAAGGATCGAAGCCATGCAGGAAGAAATCGACCGCTTGAAGAGGGGACAGTCCCCCTGACATATTTCAACAATAAATTGGGGACACAAACCGTGACAGTATTTGTTTAATTAACAAAGGGAAAACTTATCCGCTGTCGAAATAATATGGCGGAGGTGGCAATTTGGAACAAAAATTAGATGTGAAGATTCCCTGTCCAAACTGCGGCAGTAAAGCTTTCGGGATAATGAATGAGCCCTATTGCATCATGCCTTCCCTGGTGAAAAGTGAAAATAGCGGCTATGAAATTGACCCGGAAAGAGGATTGGCCGTGATGCCGGTCATATGCAACGTCTGCGGCTATGTTCTTTTCTTCCATCCCCTGCCAGAAAAAAATAAACTGAGCTGATATGTATCAGGTCAGTTTATTTTTCTGCTTTACTATGCTTAATCACAGAGGAGTATCCCCAGTTGCCCCCAACGAGTTTGCCGCTGAAGCAACCTGTTCGATTGAGATCGAACCAAAGTGGCACGGGGGCACACCTCTGTAAAGCGGTACGGGGACACACCTCTGTAAAGCGGTACGGGGACACACCTCTGTTTGGGGACCGGCTGTGATGTCGGGGAATGTCCCCGACTAAACTACCGGCGCTGCTTCAGTGGCAGTATGTGTGTGTTTAAACGAAAAAGCCTACACTCAAGACCAACAGGATCAGAATCAGGAAAATGACAAATACCATGCTGCTGCCAAAGCCTGCCCCGCCTGTTCCTATTCCTCCAGCACCAAAAGCCATTAAAATGCCCTCCTTTTATTAGCATTACACGGGTAGATGTGTGTGTCGTGTGTATACCTTATGGTATGATAATGGAAATAATTTGGTTACAATTTCGTATATTTTATCTAATTCTGGTGGGGGGACTGTCCCCCCACCTTTTTATTGGGTATACTGCATTATTTTACAATATCAGAGGAATTGATATGGTTTTATAGAATACGTTTGGTAACTGGTAACAATGAGCAGCAGGATTGCCCCATCCGTAATTTAATCAGAAGGACGGTGTTATGGTGGCTGTGCATATGGATGATGCTCTTCCTCATTATTTAGAAATAGTGAACTTTCTGCCGGATGCTACTTTTGTGATAGACAGCAAGCGCCGGATAATCGCCTGGAACCCCGCCCTGGAAGAAATGACGGGGGTTAAAAAAGATATGGTCATGGGCAAAGGGAATTACGCCTACTCCATACCTTTTTATGGCCTGCGCCGGCCGCTCTTGATCGACCTTATTTTTTGGGAAGATAGAAAGCAGGAAATCTTTTATGATTACGTGGAAAGGAAAGGCAACCGTATTACTGGGGAAACATTTAGCCCCTATTTATATGGCGGCAGAGGAGCTTACCTGTGGGGCGCAGCCTCACCTCTTTATGACAGCAAAGGCAACCTGATCGGGGCCATTGAATCAATCAGGGATGTTACCAAGCACGCCCTTACGGAAAAGGAACTGCGCCTGTCTGAGGAGCGTTTTTCCAGGGCATTCCGGGCCAGCCCAAACATGATGTCTATTTCTTACCTGGATGACAACACTATCATTGATGTTAATGATGTATTTCTGGAGGCTGTCGGCTGCGCCAGAGAAAATGCAGTCGGCATGAAGATCACGGAGCTGGGCTTCTGGCTGGATCCAGATGAGCGTGATCATATAATCTCAAATATAGATGAAAATATTGGCGCCCGCAACAAGGAAATTATCTTCAGAGATAAATCAGGCGAGCGCCGCAACGGTTTGTTTTCAGCTGAGATTATTGAGATTAACGGCAGGAAGTGCCTCCTGGGCATTGTAAATGATGTCACCGAAAAAATTAAATATGACAGAGAAATGGCCCGGCTGGACCGTTTGCACCTGGTCGGTGAGATGGCGGCCACCATTGCCCACGAGATCCGGAACCCGCTGACAAATATCCTGGGATTTGCTGAGATCTTAAAAGGTGAAGCCGCGGATTCACCATACATCAGCTACTATGATTACATAATAGAAGAACTGCACCACGCCAACTCCATCGTAGAGGAGTTTCTTTTTCTCGCCAGAAGTAAGCCGCTAACATTAAAGAAACAAAGTTTAAATGAAATATTAAAGGCTGTTGCCCCTTTAATTAAGGCCAGTTCCATCCACGCAAAACAGTCTGTTGAATTCGATCTGAACGAAATCACGAAAATACCAATCGATGAAAAAGAGATTCGCCAGCTGGTTTTAAACCTGGTGCGCAACGGCCTGGAAGCCATGCCGCCGGGGGGGGAACTGACCATAAGGACTTTTATGAACCAGCGTGACGTGGTCTTACAAGTGATTGACCGGGGCAGGGGAATTCCGGCGGAAGTGCTCGAAAAAATCGGCACGCCCTTCCTTACCACAAAAGAAAACGGTACCGGCCTGGGCCTCGCTGTCTGTTACAACATAGCCGCCAGGCATAACGCGGAAATAAAAATAAAAACCAACCACACGGGAACAACATTTTTTATCATATTCACAGGGTGAAAGCAATGCAGTGGGGGGACAGTCCCCCTGACATATTGCGACAGACCTCGACTTTTCCTTGCACCGTCCAATCGCGTCCAATCGGGGACATACCTCGGCCCGCAAAGCCCGTCCCCAAACAGCAGAGGTGTGTCCCCATTCCGCTGTCCGGTAATAATATGTAACGACACAATGTTGTAGAAACAGAGGTGTGTCCCCATTCCGCTCACCAGCTGAAGCTGCACCTGCAGCCTTTGACAGTTAATAACCATAATAAAGCTTGGAGCCCTTTATCTACAAGGCGTTCAAGCTTTTTTGCATTTTTCATGTTCCTGTTTCTTCTGTAGGTGCGGTTTTAACCGCACATCTTTGCGGGTTAGAACCCGCCAGGGGTGAGGAAGGTGAAGCAAGGAAACGTTCTTTTTCAAGGGTGAAGAAAACTGTCCCCCGCTTCACCCATAATTACATTTCAGTTGAAAAAATCAAAACTCCATATTATAATAAGATAGATAAACAAACAATAACCCACTAAAAGCAAGAATGACTTGATTTACATTAGCTTGCATCGCGTTATTTATAAGTAATGGATGGCAAAACTTTTTAAATGCACTTTCCCAGGCAGGAACTTGCAGGCTACCTAGCATAAAACGGGACACAACCCTGTATGTAGCGTGATAAAGGCCCGCTTTGTATTTTTATGAGAGGAAATGATACAAAACATGAAATTGATCACTTTTTCCGGGCCTCCTTCTTCCGGGAAGACGTCGGTTATCACAAAAATGATCCGGGCCTATCTTGAGCGGGGCACAAAGGTAGGTGTAGTCAAGTTTGATTGTCTGCAGAGCAATGACGACAAGATCTACGCCCGCTTGCAGGTACCGGTTTTGTTGGGACTTTCCGGCCAGCAGTGTCCGGACCACTACTACATCAGCAACATAGAAGACGTGTGCAACTGGGGCGCCGGGCTCCAGCTCGACATCCTGTTATCCGAAAGCGCCGGGCTGTGCAACCGGTGCGCCCCGCATATCCGGGGCATTCCGGCAGTATGCGTGATTGACCAGATGAGCGGTGTGCACACGCCGGGGAAAATCGGGCCGATGCTCCGGTTTGCGGATATCGTTGTAATTACAAAAAGCGACATTGTTTCACAGGCCGAACGGGAAGTATTCGAGATGAATGTCCAATATGTCAACCCCCGCGCCGAGATATTTCACATCAACGGCCTGACCGGACAGGGTACGGCCGAATTAATTGAGGCCCTGGATGATTATGCCGGTGATTCCGTGGTCACAGACAACAAACTACGCTATCCGATGCCGATGGCCCTTTGTTCATACTGTCTGGGAGAGACCAATATTGGCGCCCAGTACCAACTGGGCAATCTGAGAAAGATTGAAATACCGGAAGGGGGTACGGGTGACAGCAAATGACTATTAAAAAATATCTGAAAGAACCGGTAGAGTCGCTTTTTGCTGAGCATCCCTGTGCCCGGGACTGGCTGGAACAGATCAGCTGCGTCATCACTCCGGGCGACACCCTCTATGACGTGCTGTACAAGCAAAAAGAGTCCTTCTACGTTTCACAGAATATGAACGCCCGCATGATCGCCCGGCAGTTTGGCGATTACCTGCAGGTGATGCAGGACATGCTGGAACAGCCGGTCCAGGCCGTCAAAACCATCACCATCTGCCCCGGACACGGTAAAACAGGCGAACCGGAGCAATTTGCCCCGCTGACATTCCATCCCGGGGACATCATCGCCGTAGTAGGCCCCACCGGCAGCGGCAAGAGCCGCCTGCTGGAAGACATAGAATGCGGCGCCGGCGGTAATACGCCCACCGGTAGGCGGATGTTGATCAATAATGAAGCCCTGCCTAAAAACAGAAAAAGAAGAGCGCGGCAGAGAATGGCCGCACAGCTCTCGCAGAATATGAACTTCGTGATCGATCTAACGGTGCGTGAATTCCTGAGCATGCATGCCCGCTGCTGGCCGGCAGCCAATACCAGCGGGCGCATCGAGCGGATCCTGGAGCTGGCCAATTCCCTGGCGGGAGAAAAATTTGCTATGGAGAGCAACGTAGCCCAGCTCAGCGGCGGCCAGTCCAGAGCTCTGATGATCGCAGATTGCGCGCTGCTGTCCTACGCTCCGATCGTACTGATAGACGAAATAGAAAACGCCGGGATCAACAGGCGCAAAGCACTGGAGCTGCTGACCGGTGAAGATAAAATTGTCTTTCTGACTACACACGACCCGCTCCTGGCCCTGCTCGCTCACACCCGGCTGGTAATAAAAAACGGTGGGATTTTCAGCGTTATTCAACGGACGAAAAAAGAGGAGGAAACCCTGCGAAAACTGGAAGCAGCTGATAACAAGATGCTTGAATTGCGCACAATGATGCGCGGCGGTGAACTTTTAGAGGATTTATAGTTGAAGATTTATTGTTAATAGTTGAAGAAAGGAGGAGGACAAAAGATGGTTAAAGTACGGATTCAATTGCCGCTCAATATCAGCCGGGGCATTGAAGAGATGTTGAAAGAACATATTGAAGCAAACAGAGAAGAGTATCAAAGGGAAATTGATTTTGTTCATCATTCCCATAAGTGTGGTACGGAGGGCGAAACGGGCCCCCAGGCGGATATCATGATTGGATTCATACCGGATCTGGCGCAGCAGACTGACGAGTACATCCTCGGTCACATGCTCAGCGCGCCCGGGCGATTTCCAATCAGAAAAGAGCTCCGGGACAGTGGATTTGTTGATCCCAGGGGGTGTTTTCATACCTTTGGCATCGTTCCCTTTGTCATGTTTTACAACCCGTATTATACCGATGCAGCGGAAATTCCCCGTTCCTGGAATGAGCTGCTGGAGCCCCAATGGCAGGGACGGGTGATGATGCCGGGGAAACAACACATAGCGCCGCGGGTGATCCGGGCCGTCCTGAAACAGCAGAACCCGGGGCGGGCCCGGGCAGTAGATGAAAATATCACTTACAGCGGGATGCCGCCCAATGTGATCGAGGCTGTCAAGAGCGGTAAATTCGCCCTGGGCGCTGCCAATATCACTTTTGGCAAAATATCGCAGAGTCAAAAGATCAAGATGTTCTGGCCGGAGGAGGGACTCCTCTGCATGCCGCAGGTTATCGCCTGGTCCAAAGGCCTCGACGAAAGCCTGCTGAAGCTGGGTGACTTTATGCTCTCGCCAAAAGTCCAGAATTTTCTCATCCAACAGACATTTTACCCGGCTGCCCCTGCCGCCGAACCACCGGAAATTCTCAGAAATAACCATGCTGTCCTCAAATGGACAGGCTGGGACGATTTCCGGACAGCTATGAAAAACAGCGAGTCGTAAAGGGGGACGCCGCCTTGTTTGAAATGAAAAATATCACCCTGGACTACGGGGTTCTCCAGGTGCTCGACAATTTCAACATCAAAGGCCAGGTAGAACAGTTCCTCTGCCTGGTCGGTCCTTCCGGCATCGGCAAAACAAGTATCCTGAATGTGCTGGCGGAAATATTGAAACCCCGCTCCGGTTCCGTTGTCTTGGACAACCAGCGGATTGCCTATGTGTTTCAGGAACCGCGGCTGCTGCCGTGGCTGACGGTGGCAGATAATATGGAGGTGGGACTTTACAGCCTGGACCATGATGCCCACAGGAGAAAAAAGACAGTGAAGCAGCTGCTGCCGCTAATTGGTCTGGAGGGATTCGGGCATTACTACCCGGATCAACTGAGCGGCGGGATGAAGCAGAGAGTCTCTATCGGGCGCGCCTTTGTGATCCAGCCTGATTTGCTGCTGCTGGATGAACCTTTTTCCGGCCTTGACGAAGCCTTGAAAATTGAAATGCAGGATCTGCTGCTGACACTCAAAAAATATCACATGTGTACCACCGTCATGGTCACCCACGATATTCAGGAAGCCATTAAGCTGAGTGACCGGATCATCGTCGTGGACGGCCGGCCCTGCCGGATCATGCTGGATGTGCTGATCGATCCGGCAGACAGGATGGAGCCGGAATACAAAAATCAACTAACGGAAAAGATTAAATCGGCAATTATCAAACAAAAATTAAATAAAGGAATGAATGTTAATGAAAAAAAGAATTTTATTCCTGGCGCTCTGTCTGGCGCTGGCGCTCAGTGCAGCAGGCTGTGGGGGAAATACTGAAAACACAG
>JAQVXL010000053.1 GCA_028709235.1 Desulfotomaculaceae bacterium | reverse complement strand
CGAAGGAATTTAGGGCGCAGACCCTGTGAGACATGGGAGGTTTGCCACCGGAGAGCAAGTGGATACCCAACGGCCGAAATAAGCTTAAAACAACAGATGCTTATTTAGGTCACCCTTGTCCATCCAGATTTATGCATAAATGATCATGTTATCCATGTGGCGCGTTTTGCTAAATATGAAATACTAAGAAAAGCCAAGCTATCAAGAGTAAACGCTAGTTTATAGAGGGAGGAAAAGTCAAATGAAAAAGCCTGTTTCCATAATGTTTATCCTAATTTGTGCTATTTTAATTGTATCTGGATGTGGTCAGAAAGAATCAAATGAACTTATCGTAGGCATGGAACTTGCCTATCCCCCTTTTGAAACAAAGGACGAGTACGGCAACCCAACCGGTGTTAGTGTTGATTTAGCCAAAGCTTTCGGCGAATATATCGGCAGGCCTGTAAAAATTGAAAATATCAGCTGGGATGGATTGATTCCGGCGCTGCAGACGGGAAAGGTCGATATAGTAATTTCCTCCATGACAATAAAGGATGAGAGACTGGAAAAGATCGACTTTTCTAAGCCATATGCCAAAGCTCTCCTGGCGCTGCTTGTGAATAGCGGGTCAGATGTCGATAAGGTAGAGGATCTGGATCAGGAAGGAAAAATAGTTGCGGTGAAGACCGGTTCTACTGGGCAAATATTTGCCGAAAAAAATCTGAAAAAGGCAAAAAGCATACCATTTCCAGACGAAAGTGCCTGTGTGACAGAGGTTGCTCAGGGAAAAGCTGATGCGTTCATCTATGACCAACTGACTATTTACAGGAACAATTTAAAAAATCCGGAAACCACAAGAGCGATTTTCATACCCTTCCAGGATGTTGAGTACTGGGGAGTAGGAGTAAAAAAAGGCAACCAGGAACTCGTGACGCAATTAAACACGTTTATCGACAAGTTCTATGCCCAAAACGGCTTTGACGCCATAACTGAAAAAAATTTAAAAGAAGAAAAGGCAGCCTTTGACCAGAACGGTTTTGCATGGTTCTTTTCTGACTTGAATGAATAGAGGCAAGTATGCCATTTTACAGGCTCTTCATCAAAGGTATTAATGAAAAAACGACTTTATTGCAGAAATCTTTTAATATCGTAATTGCAGTGGCTCTTTTCGTGCTTTTTTTCTTTTATTCCGTTAAGCGCCTGGGCCTAGATTTTGATTTCAGCTTCCTGTGGTCATTCCGCTACAGGCTGGCGCAGGGGTTTGCCGCAACCGTGGCGCTTAGCCTGGCCAGCCTGGTAGTAAGCCTGTTGATCGGTTTTTTGTCTGCTATTGCAAATAATTCGCGGATTTTGGCTGTTTCTTATTTTTCAAAGGTATATGTGCAGTTTATTAGAGGCACACCTATGATTATGCAAGTTTATCTGTTTTTTTATATCGTCGGCACCGCCTGGGGTATCGACAACAGATTTTTAGCCGGAGTCCTGATTCTTTCCATTTTTGAGGGCGCATATATCGCAGAAATTATCAGAGGAGGCATTGATTCAATCGAGCCTACTCAACTGGAAGCGGCAAAGGCTGTAGGACTGGAAAACGGACAAACATTGCGCCTTATTGTCCTGCCGCAGATCATCAAACGTACCCTGCCGGCCCTGTCTGGACAATTTGCCTCGATCATTAAGGATTCTTCGCTGCTTTCCCTGATTTCTGTTATTGAGCTGACCCAGACCATCAGGGAGATCAGCGCTTCAAATTTTGCCATATTTGAGAGCTATATCTTCCTGGGCCTTTTGTATTTGTCACTGACTTTCCCAATTTCCATGTACACAAGGTATCTTGAAAGCAGATTCAGCTATGAGAATTGAACTTGCGGAAGTTACTAAAGTTTTTGCAGACGGAAAAAAGGTACTGGATAATATTTGTTACGGTGAAAAATTTAACGCTCTGGCGATTATCGGGCCATCCGGGGGGGGGAAATCCACTCTACTGAGATTACTCGGGGGACTCTTATCGCCGACGGCCGGAGAAGTGTCTTTTGACGGTAGTAAAGTTAGCTTTGATGAGAAGCATTTAATCCAGTACCGCCGGAAAATCGGCTTTGTGTTCCAGGCCAAAGGCCTCTTTAATCACCTTACCGCCAGGCAAAATGTCATTTTGCCGTTGGTAAATGTCCATGGGTATACAAAAACCGATGCGGAAACGGCCGCGGACAATTTGCTTGGCAGGTTTGGGCTATCCGCCGACAAGCACAAATTTCCGCATGAGCTGTCCGGCGGCCAGCAGCAGAGAGTGGCCATCGCCAGAGCAGTCGCGGTTAAGCCCAAGCTGCTTCTGCTGGATGAACCGACAAGCGCGCTGGACCCGGAGCTCACCGGTGAAGTGCTGGATATGCTAAATGAACTCAGAAATGAAGGCTTGAACATTATTCTGGTGACGCACGAAATGGGCTTTGCCAAAAAGGCCTGCGACAAGCTGATGTTTATTGTAAACGGCAAGCTGGCGGAGTACGGAGACAGCGAAAAGTTATTTACCCGGCCGGGCACGGCGGAACTCGCCGTTTTTCTAAGCAAAGTACTGGAGTGGAGTACATGAATTCATGTTCAAGCAGAACAATTTCTGATTAGTCTTCCGGGTGTGGAATGTCATAGATCTCAGCATATGATTCTGCTTCATCCTCTGACAGCGGCGGACTTGGCATTAACCCGGTACATTCAGTGGAAGATACAACAATGTTTGGATCAAAAAATTTATCATTAGCTGATTTTTTTGGACGAAGTTCTTTGTTTTTTTCTTTCATAACCTGTCCCCCTTTCATTGATCATTATTATATCCGTATAAGATAAAATTATAAGTATCAAGAAAAGCAAGCCATAATTATAGACTTATAATGAAAAAGAGAAAATTAAATTGTCAGAAAACGCCTGCGCAAATGGTGCGCAAATGGTTAAAATATTCTTGCAATATTATCATAAAAATGTAATTCTATTAATGTGTCCAATTTTGGGCTTATCTGTCGGATGCAAAACATATGGCTAATATATTATCTAATACTGTAAGGGGTGTAGTTTTGGGCGGGTTATTCGGTGTTGTTTCTAAAGATGATTGCGTCACGGATGTATACTTTGGCACGGATTACCATTCGCACCTGGGTACCAGCAGGGGGGGCATGGCGATCTGGAATGGAAGCTGTTTCAACAGGTCCATTCATAATATTGAGAATACACAATTCAGGGCGAAATTTGATGCCGAGATAGTTTATGTAAAAGGCAATATGGGCATCGGGTGCATCAGCGATACAGATCCGCAGCCTTTGACGGTGCGTTCACACCTGGGCCAATACGCGATTAGCACTGTGGGGAGAATTAATAATCTGGATGAAATTGTCGCTAAAGAATTCTCAGAACAAAAAAATATTCATTTCATGGAGACGAGTAAAGGCGCTATTAATCCGACGGAGTTGGTGTCTGTAATTATAGACCACGAGAATTCTTTTAAGGAAGGCTTATTAAAAGCGCAAGAGTTGATTCAGGGCTCCTGTTCAATCCTGCTTTTGACGCCGCAGGGGATCTTTGCGTCCAGGGATAAGCTGGGCCGGACTCCCTTAATAGTGGGGAAGAAAAAGGGTGCTTACTGCGTTTCTTCTGAGTCCTGCACTTTTGCCAACCTAGGTTATGGATTCAATTATGAACTTGGCCCCGGAGAAATCATCTTTGTTGCAGCGGAAGGTATTGAGAAAATTTCTCCACCCAGGGATAAAATGAAAATATGTGCTTTTTTATGGGTCTATTATGGTTACCCGTCCTCAACGTATGAAGGGGTGAGCGTCGAGGCCATGCGTTATAGAAACGGCGCGCTGCTGGCCAGGAACGACAATGTGGAGATTGATATGGTTGCCGGTGTGCCTGAATCCGGTGTCGGGCATGCTATCGGTTACTCAAATCAATCCAAGATACCCTATGGACGTCCTTTCATAAAATACACTCCCACCTGGTCAAGAAGTTTTATGCCGCAGAAACAGGAAATCAGGAATCTGGTGGCAAGAATGAAACTGATGCCTATTCCTGAACTTGTTTGCGGTAAAAGCCTGCTCTTTTGCGATGATTCCATTGTTCGCGGCACACAGATGCGAGAAACCGTGGACCTGCTGTATAAATGCAATGCCAGAGAAGTCCATATTCGACCTGCCTGCCCGCCTATGCTTTTCGGTTGTAAATTTTTAAATTTCTCAGTTTCCCGGTCAGCTATGGACCTGGCAGCAAGGCAGGCGATCATCAAGCTGGAAGGAAAAGAACCGGCGTCCCTTGACGAATATTGTGATCCGACAACTGAGCAATACGATCGTATGGTGGACTGTATCAGCAAGAGGCTCAACCTGACAACCCTAAAATATCAAAACATCCACGATATGATCAAGGCCATCGGTATAGGCAGGGATAAACTCTGTACCTACTGCTGGAATGGGAGAGAATCGTAACTGGCAGGCGGCTTATTGGTTGAAAGCAGGATTTGCGGGAAGTAAAGTCAGGGGATGTTTTTAGCTATTATAGATGTTGCCGGACATCAGATGTCCGGCAACAGATCTTTTTAGCAGGGCATATTCGCCTTAAAAGGCGGGAATGACACTACCTTTGTAATTGTCTTCAATGAATTTTTTAACTTCAGGCGACTGCAGGGCCTGGTTCAGCTTCTTGATGCTGTCTTTGTCTTTGTCTTCAGGCCTGACCGCCAGGATATTGGCAAAAGGAGAATCTTTTACTTCTGTGAAAATAGCGTCCTCCACCGGGTTAAGATTCGCTTCCAGGGCGTAATTGCTGTTGATGACACAAACATCCAGGTCATCAAGCGCCCTTGGCAGCATCGCTGCATCCATCATGTTGATTTTAAGGTTTTTGGGGTTATCAACGATATCCTTATCCGTGGCGGTTACCCCGGCCCCGTCCTTAAGTTTAAACAGACCGGCTTGTTGCAGGACTGCTAAGGCCCGCCCGCCGTTGGTGGCGTCATTGGGTATACCTATATTGGCGCCTTCGGCCAGTTCCTCAAGTTTAGCGACTTTTTTGGAGTATACGCCCATAGGCTCGGTATGGACTTTCACTGTCCAGCTCAGGTTAGCGTTATTCTTGGCGTTATAATCATCCAGATAGGGTAAATGCTGAAAATAGTTTGCGTCTATTTGCTTGTCCTTCAGGGCCGGATTCAACAGTACGTAATCAGTGAACACCTTGATCTCCAGATCAACATTCTCTTTTTGCAAAACGGGCTTTACAACTTTCAATATTTCCGCGTGCGGTTTGGCGGTAGCGCCCACCACCAACTTGGCAGGAGTATTGCCATTCCCTGCGTTTTCCTGGGCCGGCTTGCTGCCGCAGCCCGCTAAGATACCTGCTGTGAAAATTAAACAACCGATCAGTACCAAAAATTTCCTCACTTTTTTACCTCCTTTTGTTGACTATTTTATTCGCAAGATTATCGCCTAGCATTTGCATCCCTTGTACCAGTACGATCAGGACGATGACGGTAATCCACATCACAGTGTCCTCATAGCGCTGGTAGCCGTAATAGTAAGCCAGGGTACCCAGTCCACCTCCTCCCACAATTCCCGCCATAGCTGAATAGCCAACCAGGTTAATGGCGGTTATGGCAACACCCAGCAATAATGAAGGTGTTGCCTCGGGCAACAAAACTTTGCCGATGATCTGCCGGGCATTAGCCCCCATCGAAATTGCCGCTTCAATAAGCCCCTGATCGATCTCTTTTAGCGAAGTCTCCACGATACGGGCAACGAATGGTATGGCAGCAAGCGTAAGCGGCACTATGGATGCTACCGTACCGATCGGGGTGCCGATCAAAAAGCGGGTCAGCGGTATGACCAAGATCAGGAAAATGATAAACGGGATCGACCTGGCAGCGTTGACAATCGACCCGAGAATCCGGTTTAAGACCCTGTTTTCCATAATATGATTATCGGCGGTGGTGACCAGGATGATCCCCAGCGGCAGGCCAAACAGGTAGCTTAAAACGGTGGATATCAGGACCATGTAGATAGTTTCCCAGGTAGCCAGCAGCACTGCCCCGGCCATCCAGGAATTATCTCCCAAAACCTCAAGCATTTCTCAACACCTCTATTTCCAGGCCCTGGCCGCGCAGGTAATCCAGAGCCTCCTGCAATAACCCGGGATGCCCAAGCACTTCAAGGGTCAGGTTGCCATACGGGGTATCCTTAATGCGGTCGATGTTGCCATAAATGATGTTGACATCCACGTTATAACGCCGGATCATGGATGATATCAGGGGCTTGCCTGCAGAAGCGCCAATAAAAGATACCCGAACCAGTTTGCTGGCAGTGTCGCCGCCGTGCTCAGTGGAGCTGTGCAGCAGCTCTACCGGAACATCCCTGCTGATTACCGCATTGACAAAGCTATGGGAGGTAGGCGTCTGTGGATTGGAGAAAATTTCTAATACATCGCCGACTTCTACGATCCGGGAATTATCGATAACCGCCACCCGGTCACACACCTCTTTAATGACGTTCATATCATGGGTGATTAATAAAATCGTCAAATTGAGCTGGCGGTTGATATCTTTGAGCAATTTGAGGATCGCACGGGTTGTCTGCGGGTCCAGGGCAGAAGTGGCCTCGTCGGACAAGAGAAGCTTGGGGTCGTTGGCCAGCGCCCGGGCGATCCCCACGCGCTGCTTTTGGCCGCCGCTCAACTGGGCCGGGTACATCCCGGCTTTATCGGTGAGGCCAACCAACTCCAGCAGCTCCTGGACGCGCTTGGTGGCTTCCGGCCGTTGTACTCTGGTGATCTCCAGCGGAAACATGACATTATCAAAGACTGTCCTCGATGACAACAGGTTAAATTGCTGAAAGATCATCCCAATCTTCTGCCGGGCTAAGCGCAGCTCTTGTTGGTCAAGCAGGGTAATCTCCCGGCCATCGACCGCGATAGAGCCCTGGGTGGGTTTTTCCAGCATATTGATGCACCGGATCAGCGTGCTTTTGCCTGCGCCGCTCAGGCCAATAATGCCGAATATCTCACCCTTTTTCACTGTGAGGCTGACATCATCCAGCGCTAAAACTTCGTGTCCAGATGCGAAATAGATTTTACTGAGATTCTTTATTTCAATCATTGCATTTACCTCCACAGAGGTATATTTTATTTTTATTGTCTTTTTCCTGCCTGGCCGACAAAAAAGGTGCTGCGCGGCATAAAACGCTTATTCAGGCGTCTGTTCTAAAAAAGCGGGGCGAAAAGCCGTAAAATATCCTGAGCAATCTTTTTGTATTGTGGCCTGCGTATCCATTTCTCCAGGCCTATTTCCTCGCTTACGGCAAACAGAGCAAGCAGGTCGGTCTTAATTTCCTGCAGCACCGGTGCGCCGCAGATCCATACCCCGTTTTCAAAATGAAGAAAAAAACTGCGGTAATCCATGTTTATACTGCCGATGACGCCGTTGTCGTCATCGCTTAAAATGATTTTCGCATGAAGAAAGCCCGGCGTATATTCGTAAATCCTGACTCCAGCCGCTAGAAGCTCCCCGTAATTCGATTGGGTTACCATATGTACGTACCAGTGATCCCATGTTTTGGGGGTGACTATGCGCACATCAATGCCGCCCCTGGCGGCCATGCACAAGGTGTCCTTCATAGCATTGTCAATTACCAGGTACGGTGTCGTGATATAAACGTATTGCTGCGCGCCGGCAATGATCTGGCTGTATACCTCCGCTGCCGGGTTGTCTGGATTATTGACGGGGCCGTCCGCGAATGGCTGGAAAAAACCGGCGCCGCGGGCATCTATGACCGGCATATAATGCTGGTAAACAGACTGCCGGTTGGATTCAGAGTCCCACATCTGCAAGAATGTAACGGTCAGGCTCCAAACAGCCGCCCCGGTTAGCCTGATGGCAGTATCCTTCCAGTGTCCCATTTCATTAGTATAATTCACATACTCATCAGCGATATTGGTACCGCCGGTGTAGCCGATATGGCCGTCGATTATGGCGATTTTCTGGTGGTTGCGATAATTAATCAGTAGCCGGAATATGTGGGCATGCACAGGATTAAACCGGATCGCCTGGATGCCTTCGCTAACCAGTTCAGTGACCAGGGAATCGGATACTTTGATAATACTTCCCAGGTCATCAAACAGGATCCGGACCTCTACACCCTGCTGCACCTTTTGGCGCAGCAGTGCGTGAATGCGATCCCAGAGCCGCCCTTCAGCTATAATAAAATATTCTAAAAAAATAAACTTCTCAGCCATCTCCATATCTTCGATCATTTTATCAAACTGTAATTCCCCCAGTGGATAATAAGTACACTGCGTATTATTGCAAACCGGGAACCCCCTGTCCAGCAGATAAGTACCCAGCCTTTGCCGGGCTGCATGGCTGTTCAGAAAATCCGCATAAACAACCGGATCCTGTTCTAAAAAGGCCCGTCCGCGATCGATGTTTTCAAGAATTGTTTTGCTTTTCCGGTGAGTTAATCCGGTGGTACCCCACAGCAGGAAAAGCAAATAACCAAATACCGGCAGGATCATCATGATCATTAACCAGAAGATAGTGTAGGATGAGTTGCGGTTTTTAGTCACGATAAAGGCCATGACTGCCGCTCCTACGATCTCCAGTGAAAAATAGAGATAAACCGCATTCTGCCGCAGTAGACTGACAAAAAACGCCAGTAGCAGCAATTGCCCGCACAGGGCCAAAAATACAATAGCTACTCTTAATGTGCCCCGCGTCCGCTTATGCCTTGTTGCGGCGGGCTTCGGTTTGCTCATATGATCCATTCCGCTTCTTCTCCCTCTGGAATAATGCAGCAGCCGCCTGAGCACTGTAACAGTTTCTGAACTGGTTGCCTCTACCGGGGGACTTTATCTTTCAATCTATTGTACCAGATATTTGTATGCTTGGGGTTTACTCAGTTCTTGGCAGTAAAAGTATTGATGGAGCGTTCTGAAAATTATTATAATATGCGCCATGTTTAAGAAGGTAAAATATATTGACAATGGATTAATTGCTATATATTATCTATTATGTATAGATACTATACATAATTGTTATCCGAGGAAAGGAGGCTATAATGAAAGGGCTGGAATTAAATATATTGACTTGGGACTTTTGGCGAAGCCTAAAAGATCATGTGGATATTGTTTTTCGCCCGATCATTGAAGATTACGGGTTGACCATGATGCAAACCCGCATACTGCTAGAAATCAAGCAGTGCGGGCATTTGACGGTGGGCTCCCTGTGCAGTGAAATCGGGCTGACCAGCGGCAATGCCTCCGCTATGTGTAAGAAGCTTGAAAAAGCCGGCTTCATAAAACGGAACAGGAATCCCAGCGACGAACGGATTGTTGAATTAAGACTTACCGAACATGGTGAAGCAATAATTCAGAAGATTGAAGATGCCATAGAGAAAAAATACAGCAAATTGTTAGAAACCAGAGGCGAGGAGGAAATCAAAGATTTTGCAGCCGGGATAAAAAAATTCAATGCGATCATCAAAGAAATGATTATGATTTGTTAACTAAGTAATGAAAGATACCTGCTGCCTGCCGGCGGCGTCCGGCAAAACTGTAACAAGACTGAACGATTAGGGGGAGGATTTAATGAAATCAAGGTATCTAAATGTTATGGCCGCGCTGGTTATTGTCTCCTTGCTCCTGAGTTTAAGCGGTTGTGGCAATAAGGCAGAACAAGAGACGGTACAAGCGGATACCATCACCGTAGAAACGGTAGTTGTAGAGAATATGGATATTACAAAGTATACGGGCTATGCAGGCACAGTAAAAGGAAGCGATGAAGTAGCAGTAATGCCCGACCTGCCCCGCCGGGTTACAGCGGTTTATGTGACTGAAGGACAAGCTGTTCAGCAGGGTCAGGTTATTGTCAGCCTGGATCGCAGCAAGCTGGATGCGGCTGTCCAGCAGGCTGAAGCGGCGGTAGCTGCGGCCAGAGCCGCCCAGGCGGCCAATGAGGTCCAGAAACAGACAGCTCTGGATAATTATAACCGCATAAAGCAGCTTCATACTGCCGCTGCTGTTTCCGATCAATCTCTGGAGGCAGCTAAGGCCCAGTATGATGCCCTTAATACCGGCGCTGCGGAGGCAGGCGTCGCCCAGGCCCAGGCCGCACTCAGCCTGGCCCAGCAGAATTTGGCGGATTGTGAGGTTACCAGCCCGATTAGCGGCATTGTCGGTCGGGTCGATGTGGCGGTGGGAGATACGGCCAGTATGCAGAGCCCTGTTGCTATTATAAATAATACCGCCGACCTGGAAATTGAAGTAAATGTCAGTGAAGCGGATATCTCCTTTATTCAGGCTGGGACAACCGTTCAGGTACGGATTAATGCCATTAGTGAAGAACTGCTTACAGGTACGATCAAGAGCGTCGCCTCAGTCGCTGATCCGGTTACGCGCACTTATCCGGTCAATGTTTCCCTCCCCAATAATGACGCGGCGCAGGTGAAATCTGGTATGTTTGCCGAGGTGCTGCTCGGAACACAGCACAGGACAGGTGTCCTTGGTATTCCGATGGTTGCGGTCCTGCCGAAAAGCGGTGAGAATACCGTGTTTGTTGTGAACGAGGAAAATCGCGGCCAGGCAGTAATAGTGCAAACCGGACTGAATGACGGGATCTATGTGGAAATAACCAGCGGCCTGCAGGCCGGACAGCGGGTTGTTACCAAAGGCAATACCCTCATTGATGAAAACAGCTTACTTGATTTTGCTGATGGAGGGTTGGCCCAATGATCAGGAAGATTGCCCAATTTGCGATAAACAGGCCGGCCACGATTATTGTTCTGATGGTAGCTATAACTCTTATCGGCTCCATGAGCGTGGCTCAGATGCCTACGGACCTGCTGCCTGAAATGGAATTGCCTTATGTCGCTGTCATTACCAGCTACGGCGGCGCTGGTCCCGAAGAAATCGAAGATCAGGTTACCAAGCCAATTGAAGGTATGCTGGCCACAGTGAGCGACATAGATACCATAATATCCCAATCAGGCTCCGATTATTCCATGGTCCTGATTGCGTTCAACTATGGAACCAACATGGACAATGCTATGGCCAATATCCGGGACAAGATTTCAATGGCTGAAAGCTATCTGCCGGATGATGCAGCCAAACCCCAGATAATGAAAATGGACCCGAGTATGATGCCGGTTATTGCGATTACCATCGGTTCCGACGAGCTATCCCTGGCCCAATTGCAAAGCCTGGCTGAAGATAACATTGAACCGCGGTTATCGCGCATCTCAGACGTAGCTTCGGTAAACATTTTCGGTGGCCGTGAGCGTGAAGTAAAGGTGGCGGTGGATCCGGTCAAGGCTCAGAATTATGGCTTGAGCCTTAACCAGGTCATCGGTTTTCTTGCTGCGGAAAATTACAACATGTCCAGTGGAGACATCTCCTTTGGGGAGCGAAAATATTATGTTCGCAGCCTGCAGGAATTTGAAAACGTGGATGATGTAGGTGAAGTAGCACTTACCACAGCCACCGGCAGTAAAATCCAGCTTAAAGAAATTGCTGAAATCAGTGAAGACTACAAAGAAGTAACAGAAATCAGCCGTGTTAACAATAGACCTGCGGTAAGCATATTGTGCCAGAAAAGGAGCGATGGCAATACTGTCGCAGCCTGCACAGATATAAAAGAAGAAATGGAAAAAATCCGGGCTGAAATAGGCGAAAAAGTGGATGTAAGAATCCTTATGGACCAGTCGGATTACATTAACCAGTCCATTGGCAACACTGCTGAAACGCTGGTAGAGGGCGCCATCCTGGCGGCCATCATCATTTTCGTGTTCTTGCGCAACCTTCGCAGTACGGCCATTGTGGCGATAGCGATACCCCTGTCGCTGGTAGCCACTTTTATCGTGCTGTTTTATAATGGCAGCACCCTGAATATTATTACGCTGGGTGGTCTGGCTCTGGGAGTGGGGCGTATGATCGATGACTCTATTGTGGTTTTCGAAAACATCTACCGCCATCGAAGCCTGGGCTTGTCCGCCACTGAGGCCGCCTTGAAGGGAACCAGTGAAGTGGGTGGCGCAGTCCTGGCCAGCACCCTGACTATGATCGCGGCATTCCTGCCGATTGGCCTCGCCGGGGGGATCAGCGGGATCATATTTACACCGCTGGCAGTTGCCATCAGTGTGGCCATAGCCTGTTCACTGCTGGTATCTCTGACGGTGGTGCCCTATATGTCGTCCCGCTTGTTGACAGATAAAACGATGGAAACAAAAGGAACGGGCCGGAATTTCATCAGCAGGCCATTCCATCGTCTGGGCGAATGGCTGGACAGTTTAGGCGAAAAATATAAAAAGATGCTGCAGTGGGCCTTAAGCCATAGACGCACGGTGGTACTTGGTGTAGTAGCCCTGATCGTTTTATCTCTGGCCGTGATCCCCCTGGTCGGCGCTGAGTTTTTACCGGCCTCAGATGCCGGCACAATTGCGGTCACCATAGAAGCGGACAAGGGGTCAATCCTTGCGGATGTGGATAATATTGCCGCGGTGGTTGAGGAGAAACTGCTGGATAACCCTGCAGTCGATATTGTCTTTACCAGTGTCGGAGGCGGCGGGGTGATGGCGATGTCCGCCGCGGCGCCAAATACAGCCACTTTCAGTGTCCAGCTGCATCCCAAAGGTGAGCGGCCAGGAGTAGAACTGGTTGCCGAAGAAATCCGGCAGTCGCTGAAAGACATCCCCGGCGCTAAAAAATCAGTAAGCGTAAGCAGCGGTATTACAATGGGCTCCGGCGGCGCCATCCAGATTAACCTGAGGGGAGATGATCTGGATACACTGCGGAGTATTTCCAAACAGATTGAAGACATCGTGGCAAAGGTTCCCGGTACCCGTGAAGTGACTTCCTCAATGGAGGACGGAAACCCTGAAGTGCTGATCAGGATCGACCGCCAGCGGGCCATGTATTTTGGATTGTCGCCGGCCCAGGTGTCCAGTGAAATCAGGTCTGCCATTAGCGGCACGGTCGCTTCAAAATACCGCT
This sequence comes from Desulfotomaculaceae bacterium, assembly GCA_028709235.1. GTDB lineage: Bacteria > Bacillota > Desulfotomaculia > Desulfotomaculales > Pelotomaculaceae > Syntrophopropionicum. The sequence goes on along the minus strand of JAQVXL010000053.1, from coordinate 994 downwards.
TCCAGGGAGACGAAATCGATATCAGGGTAACCAGCGCCACAAGTGAATCCAGTGACATGGAGACTCTGGAGCAGCTGCAGATCCTCACTCCCCGGGGTACCAGTATTCCGCTGTCCGAAATCGCCGTTTTTGACCTGTCTACCGGTCCGGTGCAGATTGACCGGGAGGACCAGTCCCGCCAGGCAACCATTTCCTGTGATTTGTTAAACAGAGATTTGAACAGCGTGACCAAAGATATTGAGGTGCAGTTGGCGGAGATGCAGCTTCCGGTCGGCTATACTATTGACTTCGGCGGGGACATTGAGCAAATGATGGAGGCTTTTTCCAGCCTGCTGTGGGCATTTCTGATGGCGATCCTGCTTGTATATGTGATCCTGGTGATACAGTATGATTCCTTCAGGGATCCATTTGCAATTCTGTTTTCCCTGCCCGGCGCAGTCATCGGGGTTGTCCTGGCGCTGCTGGTAACGGGGAGGTCCTTCAGTATCACAGCTTTTATCGGTATCATTATGCTGGTCGGAGTTGCCGTCGCCAACGCGATCGTCTATGTGGATTACTTGAAACAGATGCTTGCCGCGGGAATGGAGCGGACTGCCGCGCTGACAGAGACCGGCAGGGTCAGGCTGAGACCCATCTTAATGACTGCTCTGGCCACCATCCTGGCCATGACCCCGATGGCGATAGGATTGGGAGAAGGAGCGGAAACCATTGCCCCGCTGGCTACCGTAGTTATCGGCGGCCTGCTGGCCACGACTTTTGTCACCCTGTTCCTCGTGCCGGTTGTTTATAGTCTATTAGATGACTGGAGTCAGAAGTTTAAGAAGAAACCTGCATTGCCTGCAGGAGATACAGCTCTGGATAATTAAACCGAATTATTATATTCAAAATTAGAAGCCGCATGCTTTATTATACTGATAGAGCAGGCGGCTTCTTTAAAAAATATCGCATAGATATAAGAAAAATTTTCTTCTTCCCCCTGCAATATAATATTTAT
>JAQVXL010000120.1 GCA_028709235.1 Desulfotomaculaceae bacterium | reverse complement strand
AGGCCCCGGATCAGCGCATCTCCCTTCATGCTACTAATTATAACTTGCATAGTGGAGGAGTTAAAGGTTTAACCTAGAAATTATAAAGACTTGGCAGCAGCTTTTTATTTGAAAGGAGATATGACGGGATTTGAGTAAGGTTCTGATAATGCCTTGTCTGGACATGAAGGATGGGAGAGTAGTAAAAGGAGTCCATTTTGTAAATCTTAAAGACGCGGGCGATCCGGTGGAATGCGCCAGGATTTACTGCCAAAACGGAGCCGACGAGCTGGCCTTTTTGGATATCACCGCTACCATCGAAAAAAGAAAGACCACTTTAGATGCAGTGCGGCGAGTGGCCCGGGTCGCGACTGTACCGTTCACAGTAGGCGGCGGCATCGCTTCCATAGCTGGCGCCGGCGAAGTCCTGGAAGCAGGGGCTGACCGTGTTTCCATCAGCAGCGCGGCCTTCCGCAACCCCGGTTTAATAGACCAGACCGCAGCACAATTCGGTTCCACCAAGCTGGTGGTAGCTATTGATGTTGACCGTAACCCGGCCCTCCCTTCCGGTTACGAGGTATACATTGACGGCGGCGCCACCCCTACAGGAAAGGACGCTGTCGAATGGGCCCAAGAGGCGGAAGCCAGGGGCGCCGGTTACATACTGCCCACCAGCAAAACCCGTGACGGAGCCAAAACCGGGTATGATATCCCTCTGATCCGCGGCATCAAAGAAGTGGTAAAGATACCGGTCATCGCCTCCGGCGGCGCCGGCTCGCTGGAACATTTTCTGGAAGCCGCCCGGGAGGGAAAGGCAGATATACTGCTGGCGGCATCGGTGTTCCACTTTGGCGAGATCAATATTCCAGAGCTTAAAAAATACCTCAATGACAATGGCGTTAAAACCAATTAATTGTAATAAAAATGAACCGGTCCCCCGTTACTTTGGGACCGGTTCAAACTTCCTCTTTAATAAACATCAGGCGGGACACCTTTCCGCGATAACATAATCTTCCAGCCAGGGTATCCCCATTACGAGATATAGAGTAATGAAAACAACAGTCATAATACCCATTTTTATCCCCCCGTTAAAGTAGATTTATTAATGCTTTCTATCATTATACAGAGGGAAGATTAACTAAATGTTTATTATTTATTAACAAAATATAAATATATTATCCGCCTGAACTTTGCAGCAGCTGAATAATATTGTTGTGTTCGTTCTTTTGCGCTAAAGCCAGCGCCGTGTCACCCCGGTCAGTTTGCAGGCTCACATCGGCGCCACTGGCCAGCAGCAATTTTACCAGATCTTCACTGCCGGTTTCCACTGCAGCCAGCAGGGCGGTCCATCCCCCCTTGCTCCGGTCGTCCACCCTGGCCCCATTGTCCAGCAGGATCCTGGCCACTCTATGATGGCCGCTGAACGCCGCCCACAAGAGCGGGGTCTCCTGGTCCTGGTTGCAGGCGTTGACATCAGCGCCGCCGTTTATTATTTCGCTCACCCAGCTTGCATCGCCGATCCTGGCCGCGTAGATCAAGTCAGCATTCCTGTCAGAACCAAACTGGTGCAGGACCTGCAGCAGCCGGTTGTCCCCTTTTTGCTTGGCCAGGTCCAGGGCGGTCCACCCCTTGCTGTTTTTAGCTGCAATGTCAGCTCCCTTTTCAAGCAAATACAGCATTATCTCAAAACTGCCAGTATATACGGCAGTCATGAGCGGGGTCAAGCCCTGCCCGTCACAGGCGTTGACATCGGCGCCGCTGTCAATCAGCATCCTGGCAATGTCCGCATTAGCGGCATTCTGCAGGGCAGCCATCAAGACAGTGACGCCACTGTTCCCGTGGGCGTTTACATCCGCCCCCAGCTCCAGCAGCTCTTGCACCACATCCTGATACCCAAAAAATGCCGCATAAATCAAAGGGCTCATGCCATTTTCATCACGCGCGTCTACATCTATGCCTTTTTCCCTGACCAGGTACCTGATCTTTTCGGGCGGATCCCCCTTGCCGGCCGCCTTAATAAGTTTATTAACAGCCAATTGCTTTACCCCTCTCCTTTTTAAGGGGGACAGTCCCCCATACAAAATTCGCCATTACCCGTGATATTCCCGGGCTGCGCCTGTGATTCCTGCAGTGAATGGTTACTTCTTATTATAATCGGTTTAATAAAAATTCGTAGCATTATTTCCCTGATCCGGGCCGGCCTTAAAAGGGGAAAATACTTGCAGCCCATTAAATGTTTATATAGAATATTATTTTAAAGACAATAGTTATAAAAACCACTGCTGCTAAAGAAAGGAATATCCATTGAACAAAGACCAGGTTGATATCATCGCCATCATCGCCAAAGAAACCGGCATACAACGGTATAAAGTAGAGCATACTGTCCAGCTGCTGGCAGACAACACCATCCCTTTTATTGCCCGTTACCGCAAAGAGCAAACTGGTGAATTGGACGAAGAACAGATCCGCAGCATTGACGAGCTGAATAAACACTATATCGGCCTCGAACAGCGCAAGGCGGAAATAATCCGTTTGATTGACGGGCAGGGCAAACTAACCGCTGAGCTGCAGGCCAAAATAACCAGCTGCACTAAACTGTCCAAATTGGAAGATTTATACCTGCCCTACAAGCCCAAGCGCAAAACCAGGGCCAGCGTGGCCAGGGAAAACGGCCTTGAGCCTCTGGCCGCATACCTTTTGTCCTTTTCAACGGCCGGCAGCCCGGAAGACGAGGCCCTGGCCTATATCTCTGAAGCTGTTCACTCACCAGAAGAGGCTCTGCAGGGCGCGATGGACATCGTCGCCGAGATTGTCGCCGAGGACGCCGACGTGCGCAGTTGGGTGCGCAACCAGACCCGGCGGACCGGGCGCCTGGTCGCCAGCGGGCGCAACACGGCAGAAGACAAAACATACCGTAATTATTATGATTATAGTGAACCGGTAAACAGAATCCTGCCCCACCGGGTACTGGCCATTAACAGGGGTGAACGGGAAGAAGTACTCAGTGTCTCCGTTAAAGTGGATGAAAATCCGATTATAAAATGGCTCAGCGGCAGATTCTTAAAAGAAGGGTCTTTAACTACTGATTATGTTGAGAAAGCGCTCCGGGACGGGTATAAAAGACTCATAGCGCCCTCTGTCGAACGGGATATCCGCAATGAGTTAACTGAAAAGGCGGCGGCCCAGGCAATCAAGGTGTTTTCCCAAAACCTGCGCAGCCTGCTGCTTCAACCGCCGGTGCGCGGCAAGGTCGTCCTGGGTATAGACCCGGCCTACCGTACCGGTTGCAAATGGTGTGTCATAGATGATACGGGAAAGCTTTTAGAAACAGGTGTTTTTTATCCTACGCCCCCTCTGAAAAAAATCAGGGAATCTG
>JAQVXL010000052.1 GCA_028709235.1 Desulfotomaculaceae bacterium | reverse complement strand
AATCTTTTATTCGACAAATATCTTATATTTGGAGTATACCTATTAAATTTTACCAGGGCAAGGTTTGTCTCTGCCAGAGGCAACTAAATTTTAGCTGAAAACTAAATGAACCTTCATTAATCTTATGAACGCGGATTCTGGCCAAAAACCCCTAAAACCCCAAAAGCCCTCTTATACTATTTGACGCTCCGGCATTAAGCCGGGTTCAGGCCGGCGTCACAAAATACCACAAAATACAAGGGATTCTCGCCTGTTTCAGCAAGAATCCCTTATCTATAATAATTTTATTTAACTTTCCGTTTGAGCGGCCACCAAGCTTATAGCCCCGTATTTTTCTCTCAGGCGCGGTTTTTCAATCTTACCGGTAGGATTGCGCGGTACTTTATCGAAAATAATTTTGCGCGGTCGTTTGTAACGAGGCAGTTCAGCACAAAATGTATTTATTTCTTCTTCCGTGCACCGGTAGCCAGGTTTTACTTCGATGATCGCCGCCGCTATTTCACCCACACGCTCGTCCAGCAGTCCAATCACGGCCACATCCTTGACGGCGTCGTAGGCGCGTAGAAAATCTTCAATCTGCACCGGATATATATTCTCTCCGCCGCTGATAATCACATCTTTTTTTCGGTCTACCAAATAAATAAAACCGTCTTCATCCATGCGGGCCATATCCCCGGTAAATAACCAGCCGCCCTCTTTTATTACTGCCGCAGTTGCCTCCGGGTCGTTGTAGTAGCATTTCATCACACCCGGCCCCCTGACAGCCAATTCGCCCACTTGCCCCTGGACCACAGGTCGCCCGTTCTCATCGATGATCTTGGCTTCCCAATTGTAACCGGGAATGCCGATGGCGCCGACTTTATGAATATTCTCAGTGCCCAGGTGGACACAGCCGGGACCAATTGATTCACTTAGACCATAGTTCGTATCATAAAGGTGGTTGGGGAAATATTTTTTCCAGCGGTGAATCAAGCTGGGCGGCACCGGCTGCGCCCCGATATGCATCAGTCGCCACTGGGAAAGTTGATAATCTTCCAGCTGCACATCTCCTCTTTCAATGGCATCCAGGATGTCCTGAGCCCAGGGGACCAGCAGCCAGACAATGGTGACTTTTTCTTCTGAGACTGTTTTGAGTATCCATTCCGGTCTGACGCCCCGCAGCAATACAGCTTTGCTCCCCGCCAGCAGACTGCCGAACCAGTGCATCTTGGCCCCGGTATGGTAAAGGGGCGGAATACATAAGAAATTATCTTCCCGCTTTTGGTCATGATGTTCTTTTTCCGTCTGACAGGCCGACATCAGGCTCCGATGCGTGTGTAGAATTGCTTTGGGAAACCCGGTAGTCCCCGAAGAAAAATATACTGCCGCGTCATCATCGTCCGCAAGTTTAATCTGCGGCGCTTCAGAGGAACAATTGGCTGTAAGCCGGTCGTAGTTTTCAGCGAAAGAAGGACGGTTTTCACCGGCAAAAAACAGTGTCTTTACATCAGGGATCTGGTCATAAATCGTTTCTACCCGGCCGATAAACTCGGGCCCGAAAATCAAGGCAATTGTGTCGGATAAATCTAAACAATATTTTATTTCGTCGGCCGTGTAGCGATAGTTTAACGGCACCGCGATAGCGCCGGTTTTTAAGATGCCAAAATAAATCGGCAGCCACTCCAGGCAGTTCATCAAAAGTATGGCTACCTTATCCCCTTTTTTAATCCCCCTCTTGAGCAGCAGGTTGGCCAGCCGGTTGGCTTTCTCGTCAAAAACCTGCCAGGTCATTTCCCTGCGGTATTCACCCGCCGGGTTGTTTTCAATCAGCTCGTACTCCCGCCAGGTAACATTATGGCTTTCCTGCAGATCTAAATTGATCTCTGTCAGGCATTTCTCCGTTCCATATAACCTGGCATTGCGCGACAGTATTTCCGTGATTGGCATTTCTATTTTTCCTCCCGTTCTGCCGTCATAGCAAAAAAACTTATATTTTGGCAGCGCTTTAATAAATACAGGGCCAAGCGCCACCACTAAATTATAAATCTATCCAGTCAGTTTATCAACCACTTACTAATGCCCGGCGGGATCAAAGCTTTTCCGTAAAACGATCCTCTGCACCAGGTTTACAAGTTTTTTTGATCCTGTGGGTGGTTAAACCTTAATGCGTTTATATGTTTAGCAAACCCTTCAGTAAATAGAATAGAGGCTTCTCCCTATAGACCAGGAGAAACCCCCCATTAAACAACTGGCGGAGAGACAGGGATTCGAACCCTGGAGACCGCTCATCACGGCCTACTCGATTTCGAGTCGAGCGCCTTCGACCAGCTCGGCCATCTCTCCAGCTGATTTCTTTTCTCTTAATTCCCGGAAAAACTTCTGTAAAATACGGCGGCATTCCTCTTCCAGCACACCGGGCGCCACCTCCACCCGGTGGTTAAAGCGAGGCTGCCTGACCACGTCAATCACTGAGTCTATCGCGCCGGCTTTTGGATCAGCGACCCCGTAGACCAGTGTTGTTACCCTGAACTGCACCAACGCCCCGGCGCACATAGGACAGGGCTCCAGGGTCGAGTACAGGACTGTGCCGTTCAACCGCCAGTCCCCTAGGTACCCGGCGGCTTCCCGCAGGGCCAACAATTCCGCGTGGGCGGAACTATCCTTCAGGCTCTCGCGCAAATTGTGTCCCCGTCCGATTATTTTCCCGTCCAGCACTACGACGGCGCCAACGGGCACCTCACCCAGGGCGTAGGCTTTTTCGGCCTCCACCAGGGCTTCGCGCATATATCCGGCGTGATCCACAAGGCTTTCCCCTTCAGTAAAAGTGTACTGACGCGCCTAATTTTTAAACATAATTATATTCATTCACCCAGCGCTTTATTAGCTTAGCATAACCCCGCAAGGCGTGTCAAGGAAGATCAAGCCGGCTAAAACTATGTGTTTTTCCACTTTAAAACGTCATTAAATTTTCTCAAAAGAAAAATTTATACTAATTTCGATTAAAGTACATCTTCTTTATTCATGAGAGCAAGAACAATGATTGGCTGCAGGCTCATCCTCCATATCCTGTACTTCCCACATGTCAAGCGGCTTAACAAACGTTACCGAGACCAGTCCTGGCTGCCCGTCCTCTCCTTCAGCAAAATTCAATTCGTAGATCCCCGGGAGCACCTCAAGCTCTTGGCAGATAGCTAAAGAAGCGGCAGCTGTCTGGGGTTCTGTCTCGCGGAAAAAATTCTCATTGAAAAAGTAATAATGCTCGTAATAGTATATTAATCTTGACTTAACACAATTATTATCGTCACAAATATCTTCCGCTTTTAGAACCAGACATTTAGCCATAACGCACTCCTCCCCTGCTTAAAGCAGTTTAAATATTTATTGGTTAAAGATCTTCTACATTATAAGATATTACCTAATAATTTATCAACTAGAACTAAAAATAGTCCTCTGTACCCCCAAAACGTCCCAAGCCCGAAAACGTCCCAAGCCCGAAAAAACGGCATCTTCCAAAAAATAACGGCCCCGCAAATTCTTGCGAGGCCTGGCTTTTCTGGCACGCCCGGAGGGACTCGAACCCCCGACACGCGGTTTAGGAAACCGCTGCTCTATCCGCCTGAGCTACGGGCGCCTGCTGATAAAAAGTACTTTGGGACATGATATAGTATAGCGGAGTTCAGAATCCTTTGTCAAGAACCGGTCCGCATTTCACAAATTTATAAATTGCGCCGGCTCTTATCTGAAATCTTTTCTAGTGTATAATAGACTGGAAGACAGTAACATTCCAACCTGTTGAGGAGGAAAAACAATGCTCACCATTGACCGTTTTGAGGGCGAATACGCGCTGATAGAAATGAACCGCAGGATTTTTCACATTCCTAAGGTCCTCCTTCCTAAAAGCGCCAGAGAGGGAGACGTCATAACCATACAAATCATTGTCGATAAGGAAGCTACCAAACAGCAGAAGCAATCTGCTGACGGGCTGGCTGATAAATTATTTGAAGAATAGCAGCTTAAAATTGCTCAGGAAACTGTCGGGCGCCCTTTTCCTTTTTATTTTTCTATTGGCGGCCACCTACTGCGGCAGCAACCGCGCTAGCGAGCCGCCTCAACCTGATATCGGTCAAACCCCGGAAAACTCCCTGGGAAAAATGGTTGTGCACTTTCTGGATGTGGGCCAGGGCGACAGCATTTTTGTACAACTGCCCAACGGCCAGCATCTGCTGGTGGACGCGAGCACAAGAGCTATGGGTAAAAATGTTGTTACTTATCTGAAAAAAGCCGGGGTTAAAAAAATAGATTACCTGGTCGCCACCCACCCCCATGAAGATCACATCGGCGGCATGACCGCCGTATTTCGCGCTTTTGAAATTGAGCGGGTTTATATGCCCAAAGTCACCCACAGCACTAAGGCATACGAGGATTTGCTGAAGTCCATCCAGGCTGAGGGGCTGAAAATAAAAACCGCTTCCGCCGGTGTTGATATTATTAATTCCGAAGACCTGCGAGCGGAGATAATAGCCCCCAACAGCGCGGCATATGAAAATATTAATGATTATTCCGCGGTGACACAACTCACCTTCGGCAAAGTAAGTTTCCTTTTAACAGGGGATGCCGAGAAGCAGTCTGAGCAGGAGATGCTGGCAAACGGCGCCAGCCTCAGGGCAGATGTGCTAAAAGCAGGACACCACGGCAGCTATACCTCTACTTCGCCGCCATTCCTGAACGCGGTCAAGCCTAAATATGCTGTTATCTCATGCGGCACGGGTAACGACTATGGCTATCCTCACGTGGTGACCCTGCAAAATCTCCGCGGGGTTCAGCTATTCAGGACCGACCTGGATGGAAATGTTGTCTTCACAACAGACGGAGAGGGCCTGCGGGTTTCAGCCGATAGAAGGTAAATTTCAAACAATGTTCTGCATAATAATTTGAATAATTTTGACACAATTTTTAATATTTCAGACACCTGGCATAAAATACAAAGCCCCGCAACGCTTACGGGGCTTGACTTTCTCTGGCGCGCCTGGGAAGATTCGAACCCCCGACCTTCTGATCCGTAGTCAGACGCTCTATCCAGCTGAGCTACAGGCGCATTTTTGTTGCCTCGTTTCTGTGGCAAGTTCCATTGTAACAAAATCATTCAAGCTCGTCAAGGCATGCCGGGCGAAAGCCTTGTTTAATCCTTGCTATATTAAATTATCATTATCAAGTCAAAAAATAGCCGAAAAAATGTTTTTTATATGGGACAGTATCCTTACTTTGCTTAATAAAATGTTTTAAAACCTTTTTTGGCAGGTGTTGGTGTTGTCCCAAATGGATCAATTAGCCGCTTCTTTAATTATTCCCTGTAAAAACGAAGGGCAAAACGTCAAAATGACGCTGGACTCACTCCTGGCCGCCGCTCCGGCAACCCGGGTGGAATACATTGTTGTAGACGATGGCTCCGCTGACGGTTGCTGCGATTTTATTAAAGAAAACAGTAGATATAGCGGTGTAAACCTTATTTCATCTGACAGGTTGGGCGTTTCGCGAGCCAGGAACCTGGGCGCCGCTACCGCCCGGGGCGAATATTTAATTTTCTGTGACGCTCATATCACCGTCCCGGCAGGCTGGCCGGACTGCCTGCTCAATGCTTTTAACCTGGCCGGGGTTGACGCTGTTTCTCCGGCCATTGGTTCACTGGAAAATCCTGACGCCACAGGATATGGGCAGACCTGGAACGACCGGCTCCAGGTGGCCTGGCTACCCCCACCGCCGGGCATGAAACCCGCAACCGTCCCCCTCCTGCCTGGAGGCTGTGTGACCGCCCGCAGGAATGTTTTCCGGCAGGCTGGAGGATTCGACCCCGGCTTTATCGCCTGGGGCCACGAGGATGTGGAATTTTCCCTCAAGCTCTGGCTTTTTGGGTACGGCTTATGCGTAACACCGCAGGTAAAAATCCTGCACCTTTTTCGAAAAAAACACCCCTACCCGGTAAAAATGGAACACTTTCATTACAATATGCTGCGTATGGCGTATTCACATTTTAACGAGGAGCGCATCGAAAAAGTCCTGAACCTTATTGACGGGGCGGGCAACGCGAAAAGAATAAACCGGCGCGTTCTAAATGGCGGCGCTATGAAACAGCGCTTTGACTACTTTGCCCGCCGCAAATACGACGACGACTGGTTTATGCAAAAATTTAAAATACCTTTTTAAATTGTAATAATGACGTCCACCTGCAATTCAGAATAATAAAATCATCGGACAAGCAAAAGGACTTTAATTAGAAACAACTTGCGCCCCGTTGGACAGAAAGGCCTTCTCCCAATTATCCACATAAAACCCTGTCGCCCACTCGGCCATAATAACGTTTTCCCCTTCTTTCATCTCAATTTCTCCCAGGGGCAGGCTGTCTAACTGTTCGCCGCTGATGCCGTAGATATACAGTTTGTTTTTCGTTACAATTATGGCTATGTCCTTGTTCGGCGAAGTAAAGGCGTCAAAAGCGTTCGGGACCCGGTCCTTAATACTCCGCCAGCTGAGATATAACGTATCGTAAAGGACCAGATTGGCAGGCGGAATGAGGTTGACATTAAAATCCCTCGTCCCGGGCATGCCGCCGCTTTGATAGTTTATCCTGCCTCGCAGATACCAGTGTCCGTTTTTTCGTGTCAGCCCAAAATTCTCCTCCTCCCCAGCCTGATCGATCAATGCCACGCCTTCGTCAAGCAATGAGCGAACAGCCTGTTCCCTGGCGCTGTGGTAAGCTGTCAAGCCTCTGGTTCCCAACAAATCTGAAGCCTTGATGCCGATCTGTGAAGACAGCTTGTCTACCGGCAAGATCTGAAGGTTACCCAAGCCTTCGGAAATATTATCTACAGCCACAAAATCGTTTCCGATATAATCAATGGCTATCGCCGTATACCTTTTTGGCGCCTGCTCTGAAGAAGTTTCCTCCGGCGCTTTTTGATCTGCCGGATCTTTCACCGCCATATCGCGCGCGAATATTTCCGCAGTCCCGTTATTCGCTGCGCTGCTTACCTGAAGCTCCCAGAAACCGCTGTTGCGCGGGAAAAAAATATTGTTCCTGGTGAGGATCGGGCGGAGTTTTTTATCGTCCGAAGCAACCCAAAGGGTCTCATATTTAAAGTAGTTGTCCGCTGGTATTTTCAGCCCGATAAAAATACCTGAGGCGCCTATGTCGCTTCCATTGTCTGTGTCGCTAATATTCGTGTCCGCAGCCGGCAGGTGGCTGTCCGCATGATCAGATGTTTTCTGAAGCAGCAGTGCTTTATTTTGTACAAAAGCTATCACCGTGGCATCATCGATTTTCATAAATTCGCCCAGGAAATTTGCATTGGCGAATATAGTAACGACATCGACCTCTTTATTCATAGACAGGTAGTTGTTAAGCTCAATATATCTGGTCATCAAATAATCAGTTGAATTTACCTTTTTTACTTTATAGGATGGTTTGTTCCAGACATAACCGCCTAATACAGCTAGTCCCCTGGTAAACTGGGCCGCACGGCCCTCCGCCAGATAGTCTGTCTCGCTGGAGTCCCCTGCGGGAGCCAGATTCCGGGCTACTGTCCATTTTCCTTCCAATGGACAAACATTGTATACCGGTGGAACAATTTCCCCCCTTGCCGTCCACGAAGGATTGGCGCAGCCGCCCAGCAAGATAAGGGAAAGTAATGCCAGTAAAAGTTTATACCTTTTAAGCATCCGCACGCCCCCCTTTGGGCAAGATTACCACCACTTCCGTTCTTTTATTCTGCTCGCTGCTGATTTCCAGCTTTCCGCCCATCAGGCTCACTATCTCTTCACAAATCGAAAGCCCGATCCCGTTTTTGGAACGAGAACCTTTTCCTTTATAAAATTTTTCTTTGACCAAGGGCAGTTCATCTGCAGCTATACCGCAGCCGTTATCAGAAATGATAAATTTAAACCCTTCCTCTTGCACTTCCGCCTTAAAATGGACATGCCCTTCCGGCTGATTAAAATTAAAGGCATTGTCCAGAATATTGATAAACAGTTGTTTAAGGCGATCCGCGTCCGCATAAATATTTGGAATGTTTTCAGGATAATCAACGGTAAAATCAATATTTTCCCGTACTGCCCGGGGGGTTAATTGTTTGTGCAAATGCTCAAATAGATTAACCAGGCTCACGTCTTCCGGGTTGAGTTTGATATGTCCGGAAATAAACTTGGAAAAATCCAGGAGTTCTTCAACCATGTGGGTAAGCCGTTCACTCTCTTTGGAAATAATATTCAGGCCGTCGTTGAGCGTCTTTTTCTGCTGAAAGCTTTCACTTTGCAGGGTTATCGCCCAGCCCTTAATGGATGTCAATGGCGTACGCAGCTCATGAGACACCGATGAAATAAAGTCATTTTTAAGCCGTTCCCTTTTTACTACTTCATCAGCCAGATAATTCAAGGTGTCGGAAAGCTTGCCGATTTCATCATCGCGTGTTTTCCTGCTCTTTATTTGAAAGTTGCCCGCCGCCATTTTTTGCGCCACAGCCGTGACTTCCTGCAAGGGTACAATGATGGTGTTGGCAAAAAAAATGCTGATCGAACCCACGACGAGGATTACAAACAAACCGATTAAAATAAAAATTTTCTCCGTTTTGGCAATATCCTGGTCAACAGCGCTCAAAGAGGCGATAAACCGCAGGGCGCCTGCAATTTGATCGTCAGATATGAGCGGACTGGCTACAGCCATGACTTTTTGCCCGTTTAAGTATCCGACCCATACACCTGTTTTACCGGATAAAGCTTCCTCGATATCCTTACCCGCCATTTCCTGCACAATGCTGCCCTGTGAATCCATTATAATATTGCCGTTCCGGTCAACAATTTGCACCTCGGCGTTACTCTGGTTCCAAAATGCGTCAACATTATAAAGTACATTATCTTGAAGAGATGTATCCGAAAAATACTTCGTGTACATCTCCGCGCAAATATTTATCTGGTTGTTGAGACTGCCTTCAAGACTGCTGTAATAGTTCTGGCGGACAATACAAATAAGGAGCGTCTCAAGGATTGCCACCGTGACAATAATGACTATCACAAAATTGGCGGTTAACCTGACTCTGATGCTTTTCCCTTTCATTAAGTGCTCCTGTCCGGCTCCGCCTGCAATCGATACCCGGAACCCCAAACCGTTTTTATATAGTCGGGCTCAGACGGATTATTTTCAAGCTTTTCCCTCAACCGCCTGATATGTACGTCCAAAGTTTTCGTATCCCCGAAATAGTTTTCTCCCCAGACGGCATTTAGAATTTCATTTCGTTTAAGCGCCTTCCCCTGGTTTTCCATAAACATCTTCAGCAAGGCAAATTCGGTCGGCGTTAATTCCGTTTCTACACCCTTTTTAAAAAATTTATTGGCCATGACGTCCAAACATAAATGCCCACATCGAAGTACTTTTTTTCCAGCCTTGAACTGTGTCCTGCGTCTCAGCATGGCCTTGATTCGCGCTATCAGCTCAAAGGGGTTGAATGGTTTGATCAAATAATCGTCCGCACCCAACTCCAGACCAAGGATTATATCTGTGTCCTGCCCTTTAGCCGTGAGCATGATCACAAATGTTTCGGGCATCATTTTACGGATCTGCCGACAGACTTCAAAACCGCTGATCCCCGGCAGCATCAGGTCCAATACGGTAACGTCAGGCCTGAAGCTCCTCAGCATCGTGAGGGCTTTCTCCCCGCTCTCCGCTTCTCCCACTTCATATCCCACCGCACTCAGGTTAAGGTTGATAAAACGCCTGATCGATTCCTCATCTTCAACAACCATTATTTTATTTTTTGTATCATCCATCTGATTTCTCCATTGCAAACTCAAAGGTTTAATTTATCCTTAGAAATTTGATTAACAGCTTATGGAGCGAAAGCGTCCACAACAAGCGCGGCATAAGCTCGAATTCCCGCCGGGTTAAGGTGAACCCCGTCCGGGTAAAAATATTCGTCATGGCCGCTGCTTGCCCCATGCCAATCCACCAGTTGTATTTCCGGATGGGCGGCCGCGGCCCGGACCAAGATCTGGTTGACCACATTTTCCCATGGCTTCGGCACACGGGTATTCACGATCACAATCCGCCTCACCGATCCAAGTAAATTCAGTATATCCACAAACTGGTCCTCTGTAAATGGTCCATTTGCCCCCAGTGCGATAACTACCGTCTCCCCCAGAACGCCCTGTTCTTTAAGGTTATCTATTACCAGCGGCGCCTGAAACATCTGTCGGCCGAGCTCCGCATCCACGACAATATCCGGAAAATATTTTTTCAGTTCGAGTCCGACATTGATCATGACTGAATCTCCAATAACAGTGATACCTCTACCTGTAAACGCATCTTTTTTGCCGGCTCCGGGATTTTTCCCGGTTCCATCTTCCTCATTTCCCAAAATCGCTTCCCTGGCGCCGGGTTTCTTTCCGGCTCCATCTTCCTTACTTTCTTGTTCCTTGCTTTCTTGTGGTTCTGTCTCTACGGGCTTTGTTTGCTCCGATACGCTGACGATCCCGGGTTCTATATTCGTTTGTTTCGCTTGGCTGATCATCGTGCATCCGCTTACCCCAAGAATAAATATACTAAAAAAAACCGCCAGAGTACCCTTTCCGGGGATCCCCCATGACTTTTGCCATCCCTTTAAACAGTATAACAGCCCCGGCAAAAACTCTTTCCCTTGGCCGCGCCGAATTGGATCCTCGATAAAGAACCAGGAAAACACCGCCAGGGCAACGCTCAAGGCCGCCTGTCCAAGCACAAGTCTAATATCCAACCCTCCGGTATGAATGGTCGGACTTGTCAGCACGATGACCGGGTAATGCCACAGATAGATTCCATAAGAACAGACGCCCAGCCACCGCAAGGGGTTCATGCCAAAAATCCGCCCCAACCGGCTGGCGGGATGGGCCAGCACTGCGACCAAAACAGCCGCGGCCACAGAGAAAAACAAGAGACCGCCGTAATATAAGAATGTTTGGTAGTGATTGCTCTGCCAAATCATCCATAACACAACCAGAAGCGCTGCTCCTCCGGCGACATCGAGACCCATACGGGCCATGGGAGGCAGATCGTCAGACAGCTTTCGGCTGGGCCACAGGAGGGCCAGCACAGCGCCAATGAGTAAAGAAAAAGCGCGTGTATCGGCGCCATAGTAGACACGGCTGGGATCTAATCCAGGCGTATAAACAATGGCCATCGCAGCAGCTGAAGTCATAGCCAGGACTGTTATTAATCCCACTAAACGGCCCCGCTGTGGAACATAGCGTAATCCCAGCCCCAACAGCAAAGGCCAAACCAGGTAAAACTGTTCTTCCACGGCTAAAGACCACAGGTGTCCCAGGGGCTCAGGCGGCCCAAAGGCGGAAAAGTAAGGAACCTCGTGAAATATTTGCCACCAGTTGCTGACATAGAACAACGCGGCCAGGACATCGTCCCACAGGGACGGCAGCCGGGCCGGATCAAACAAAGAAATCCAGACCATAACCCCCGTCAGCATGACAAACAGGGCAGGCAACAACCGCCGCGCCCGGCCCAGCCAGAAATTTTTGAGATTTAGGCCTGTTGCAGGCTGCCATTGGGCAACTAAAAGGTCGGTGATCAGATAACCGGACAGCACAAAGAATAAGCATACGCCCAGGAGCCCGCCCGGAGCCCAAGGCAAATTTTGATGGTAAGCAATCACTGCTATCACCGCCAGGGCCCGCAGCCCATCCAGTCCCGGCATATAGCGTCTTGAACTCTGTTCATGCTCGGCAAACCCAGGCTTTCCATCCCCTGCCATTTGTTTTTCACGCTCCGTCTCAAGGTCTGAATCAGCGCCCTGCGGCGCCTTGTGGCTGATCCAGATGCGACCTTTTTCTCCACAATACCAATTTTTTTGCGTAATTGCTTTACAGAATGTTTAAGAATTGTTACGAAAAAGTTATATTTGGAAAATATATTTCAATTACTTATTAATTGCTTTATCCACTGCACTGCTTTAGCGATGACAATTCAACTCCAAGAAGAAATAAGAATACAGAAAGAAACGGCAGTTTTCCTAACAGAAAACTGCCGTTTCTTTCTGGCGGAGAGTGAGGGATTCGAACCCTCGATACAGGTTTTGCCCGTATACTCGCTTAGCAGGCGAGCGCCTTCAACCTACTCGGCCAACTCTCCATTAACCTTATAAATTATATTGTACACAGTTTTATTGGCGGAGGGGGTGGGATTCGAACCCACGGGACCCGTCAAGGACCAACGGTTTTCAAGACCGCCTCCTTCAACCGCTCGGACACCCCTCCAATTTCAGTCGTCGCTGGTCAGATGTCAGTAGTCGGATTTGTATGCTCGTTAAACGCATTATCAAGTCTAACATAGATTAAATACGGTGTCAATAAACCTGTTATAAACCGTTTTCGCGGTTTTTTCCCGGTCAGCCGATCTTGCCCAGGCCGCCCATATACGGCCGCAGTACCTCCGGTATGGTTACCGTCCCGTCTGCCTCTTGGCAGTTTTCCATGATCGCGGCTACTGTCCGGCCTACTGCCAGCCCCGAGCCGTTCAGGGTATGGGCCAGTTCGACTTTGCCCTTGTCATTCCTGTATCTGATACCAGCCCGCCGCGCTTGAAAATCGCCAAAGTTGCTGCAGGAGGAGATCTCCTTGTAATCCTGGTAGCTGGGCAGCCAAACCTCAAGGTCGTAAGTTTTTGCCGAGGAGAAGCCCATATCACCGGTGCACAGAACCACAGCCCGGTAGGGCAGCCCCAGAAGCTGGAGCACTTTTTCTGCGTTCCCGGTCAGTTTTTCTAATTCCGCGTAAGAATCCTCCGGTTTACAGAACTTAACCAGTTCCACCTTGTTGAACTGGTGCAGCCGGATCAAGCCTCTGGTATCGCGTCCGGCGGCGCCCGCCTCAGCCCGGAAACAGGCGCTGTAGGCGCAGTGTGAAATAGGCAGTTTGCCGCCGTCCAGGATCTCGCCCCGGTACAGGTTGGTTACCGGCACTTCCGCCGTAGGTATGAGATAATATTCCGTTCCTTCTATTTTAAACATGTCCTCGGCAAATTTGGGCAGCTGCCCGGTGCCGATCATGCTGTCGCGGTTGACCATGAAGGGCGGAAATATTTCCGTATAACCATGTTCACCGGTGTGCAGGTCCAGCATAAAGCTGATTATCGCCCGCTCCAGCCTGGCGCCTAGCCCCTTGTAAAAACAGAACCTGGCCCCGGTGACTTTGCCGCCTCGCTCAAAGTCGAGTATATTCAGATTTTCACCAATTTCCCAGTGGGGCCTGGGAGCAAAACCAAAATCCCTGGGCTTTCCCCACTGGCGCACAACCTGGTTGTCAGCGGCGTCCGCTCCCACTGGCACTGATTCGTGCGGTATATTGGGAATGTCCAGCAGGATCTCCTGCAACCGGCCTTCCACTTCTTTAATCTCTTCGTCTTTTTCCTTGATCGACCTGGAAAGGTCGCGCATTTCCACAATCATGTCCGGCTCGTCTTTACCGGCTTTTTTCAACCGTCCGATTTCTTCTGAAACAACATTGCGCCGGTTCTTCATCTGTTCCACGGTAAAAAGCTTTTCGCGGCGCTGCTCGTCAAGCCGCAGAAATTCAGTGAGTGAAAGTTTTGCTCCACGGCTGGCCAGGGCTTCCTGCACCTTCTGCGGATTGCCGCGCACAAATTTCAGATCAAGCATATGTAATCTGCCTCCATTGGAAGTAACGATATGTAAAGCCTATCTATTATACTACATGGCCATAGGTTTGTAAAATATGGATATGTTTTTGAGGCGACTGCAAGGGTGCCTTAACAGAATCGTGTCTTTATACAATGTCAGTGGAATGGGGACCACCTCCCCTTATGAGTATTCCTTTGTGGTTGGAGGTATGTCCCCGGTTGGAATGGTGGGGATAAATCCCGCCATTGAGGGAAGCGCGGGTGAAGCACGAGAACCGTTCGAGACCACTGAAAAAGTACACTTTTTAGGTCGCCTCGGCGTCTGCCCTGATCCAATTTTGTCGTTTAAACAGCAAACACGGTCTGAAAACTTCAAAACAATCGCATTGAAACCTTTTGAGCCG
>JAQVXL010000006.1 GCA_028709235.1 Desulfotomaculaceae bacterium | reverse complement strand
TCTTCCTCCTCTGCTATGATGAAAGCTGTTTTATTTCCAGCTCTATCATAGCGGTTTTGGAGGATTGTGGTAAATACTGTTCATTCTTATTTGTTGTTTTCTGTCCATTTTAGTTTAGCGGTTACACCTTCGGCTTTGCATACCGGACGAACAGGGAAACAGTGTTTCTGGACATATCGCTGCCTGTCGTTGGCTGAGGCCGCTGTAAACGGCACGGACAATGGCCAGGGAGTCGCTCACTTTCATTCCCCCTGTAAGATGAATTCTGCTATGCGGCAGTAACTTCATCTTACAGGGGTTTTATGATGGTGGCGCCCTCATTGCGCACCAGGTGACTCTAAAACTGTGCTTGGGTGGTTCTAATTTACCGCGTTTCCCATTATTTCTGTTGCGCAGGTTGGATTTGATTCGGGCGAGTGGTTACTACTCTGCATAACAGATTGAAGCTGTTTAGAAACAAGGACAAAGGATTCAAGTACACAGCAGATACCGCCAAACAGCAGAGGATTTATTATCAGACAAATAGTCCTCTTGCCGCAAGTCCCCTGCCCGTCGTAAGCCCAGCAAACACAAAAACCGCCTACTTCTTACAGTAGACGGTTCAAACCCTTGTATGGGTTTATCGGACGTTTGGAGGCGACACCCGGATTTGAACCGGGGAATGGAGGATTTGCAGTCCTCTGCCTTACCACTTGGCTATGTCGCCGATCAAATGGAGCGGAAGACGGGATTCGAACCCGCGACCCTCGCCTTGGCAAGGCGATGCTCTACCACTGAGCCACTTCCGCATACTGTTATTTTACTATATTATATTATTTTGTCAAGAACGGTGCTACAATAGTATCGAAGCGCTTCCTTAAAACCTTGACGTGATATAGATTAGCATATCCGGGCGCCACCTGTCAACCTCGATTTTATCGGCAGCCTTATATTTATCGGTCTTACCATATAAAAAGCCCATCATTTACGTCCGTTTTATTAGATTGAGAAAACTATAGCTCCGTAGATACCAACCAGAAGAGTGACAATCCATCCCGCTTTGGGTTTTTTGTTTTTCACGGCAAAATACAATCCGGCTACTGATGCAATAACCACGATAATTGATAGCACAAGACGCCAGTCCATAAAAAACACTCCTTCCAAGTCCCATACATATATATTCTTTATTCGTTAAAAGTTAACATATCCCTTTTTTCAAACTGCCTATTCTACCTGGTGAAGTGCGCCAAGCAGGACTCCTATCCTCTGTCTTCTTTATGTCTTATACCCCCAAAAATAATCAGTTTTGTTCTGCCAATGGATAATCCTACAAATAAAAGAGAAATCCCCCCAAAAGCGTCATGGTGAAAAGTTATCCAGTATATTGGCCATATTATAATGGGCCGCGGGACAAATAACAGGAAAGAGAATAAAATGCCTAAAAGAAACCTTTTTCCTTGGCCATCATAGCGCCTTTAAATATCGCATCAGCATCGTTCTTAGCTTCATACTGCATAACCTGCGCCGTGCCGACTGAACCGGCAGCAAACAACAAGCCGTATAAATTATCCCCTGCTGTATATTTGACTATATCCAGGTATTCTGTTATAGCCGCTATTACCGTATATTCCTGCAAATATAACACCCCTTCATTAAACTTAGATGCGGTAAGCAAACATCAAAATCCTAGCAAACAAACGTCTTAAAGGCAATAGTTTTTGCAAAAATATTAGCAACAAAGATAGTTGCCAAGGTTCTGACAACTGCTAAATTATACACATCCTATGGCCAAATTCCGTGTCTGATTTTACTACAGAAATTTGCAAGAAAAGCATGATAACCTGAATACATCAAGCAGCTTAGCTAAACCCGCCTTCTTGGGAATTAGTCTGAGCAAAAAGGCCGCTTGATTTCCCGCCATGATTTCAAACGGATTCATATCTTAGAATTGCATATGTAAAATACAACCGTGATTAAAACATATATAAAGGGAAATAATAATCATGTTTCTACACTGCAAAATGCACCCGTAAAGATGCTGAAGCTCCTGATGGCAGCAAGAGCCAGAGCCTGTGAAGCTGCAGAAGGGCCTAAAGCGTCTGGATAACTTAAAATATAAATGTATTAATAAGCAATAACAATCAATCCAATCGTATAATTATATTTTACAATAAACATTGGTAAATGCTAAGATT
Source organism: Desulfotomaculaceae bacterium (assembly GCA_028709235.1). Taxonomy (GTDB): domain Bacteria; phylum Bacillota; class Desulfotomaculia; order Desulfotomaculales; family Pelotomaculaceae; genus Syntrophopropionicum. The sequence goes on along the minus strand of JAQVXL010000006.1, from coordinate 51,628 downwards.
AACTAAAAGGAAGTGAAGCCATACAAATTAAACATATTGTAGGGACGTTTCTCGATGTTTAATTATAGTAAATAATACTTAGGCACTGTTATGTCGTTTAAGTAAAAAACTAAATTTGGAGGGTGAGGTTTAATAATGGCAATAGATGCGAAATCCTATAAAAGAGGCGTTTATGATTCTTTGTATGAACCTGGCAAGGATTACGATGGGGCGTTTTTACCATTTGATTTACCCCATAATGATCTTGCGGTAAACTCATACAAAAGTGGTCGCGCAGAAGGAGACGAACTGAAGAAAGAAATCGCGGCCAAAGGTCTTGATGAAGGTACCAGAAGAGGCATTGCAGATTCAGTGATAGATCCGGACAACAGGGATTACAATGGTAAATACAAGCCCTTTGATCTGCCCGGCAGTGCTAAAAAAGAATACAAAAATGCTCGCGTAGAAGGAGATAAACTGAGGAAAGACATCGAGGGCAGGACCGATTATTAAAAAGTTATGGGACAGACCCGCACCTTGATAAGAAACCAAAGTAGAGGGTCGAGAGAATTAGTTTGCTAAGAGGGTGTTCCCTTAACAAAAATTTAGCAATAGTATGGCAAAATTACCTAGAAACGTCCCTAAAGCAAAAATCTGGAGGACATAGCCGTGCCAGAGAGAAAAAATAGGGCTCCTAACGGGGCCCTGCCTGGGATAGGGGGTATCTTTTAGATAACCCTCTTTTTCTTTTTATCATTTTTCCTACAAAACAACAACATTTCAAAGCTGGAGATACATATGCAGAAGCAAGAATTAAGACAAGGCATTAATGATTCAATACCGATAGTATTGGGGTATTTGCCTTTGGGATTTGCCTTCGGAGTGCTGGCAAATGAGGCGGGTATGTCAATCATTCAGGCTACGATGATGTCGCTCCTGTGTTTTACAGGAGCGGGACAATATATAGCTCTTGGGATTATGCAAGCGGGTGGCGCTGCTTTTACCATAATCCTGGCCAATGCTTTAGTTAATTTAAGGTATTTATTATTTTCTACATCACTGGTGCCCTACCTCAAGGGGCATGTGCCAATTGCCATAGGTAGCCTTTTATCTTATGGCTTAACCGATGAAACCTATGCAGTAGCGATGAATCGCTATCAAAGTCATCCGCCCACCCCCTCCTATATTGCCGGCCTTAATCTAAGCTCACATATTGGCTGGATCATCAGCACGCTGCTGGGAGCCGCACTGGGAACTTATATTACTAATTCAGACCGCCTGGGCCTGAGCTTTACTTTGCCTGCTATGTATATTTGTTTGTTGGTCTTCATGACGAGAAGCAAATCGGACATTTTTGTAGCCCTATCTTCAGCATTTCTATGTTTGCTAATTGGTTATCTTGTGCCGTCGACCATGGGAAATTTGTTTAATATCATTATTGCCACAATTATTGCAGCCAGTTTGGGGATGTTAATTAATGAACAGTAACAGTATTTGGATTATGATCATCGGCGTTTCAATAGTATCTATTTTACCACGCATACTACCGGTAGCGCTGTTATCCCGTTATGAATTTCCCGCGCCGCTAAAAAGGTGGTTATCCTTAGTAGCACCGGCTGTTTTAAGCAGTTTAACAACTTTGAGTGTATTAGCGCCGGATGGCTTTATTGACATCAGCATTAATAACAGTTTTATCTGGGCCTTCATACCCACCCTGCTGGTCGCCGTTAAGACCAGAAGCCTTCTCTACAGTTTGTTGACAGGCATAGTAACCATGGCCCTTCTGTATAATTTTATCTGTTAAGCACTTTGTCTGACAGCAACTTGGCCAGGCGCTCCTTACGCAAGAATACCTGGTTATATGTCAAAAAAAAATCCCTTGACATGGAATATTTGCTTAATCGCAACCAGGCCTCCTAAAGCATGGCAACTGTTTATAAAGCAAAGTTATTCATATCGAAGGGTAGAGAGGTAGAGTGCATTTAACTGTCTAAACTTTATAAATTAAATTAACTCGTGATCTCTTATATTACAAATGCTTATTGCATTAATTTAAAAAAGTAGGCCTTGACATGAAAGTCTCATTTGCCGGGAATCGACATAGTTCTTAATAGGAGGGTAAATCCATGTCAAAGGCTTTGGAGAGAGAGTACATGTAGTTGGGGGTATAATAATATTAATTTAAATATTTAGTTTATAATTTTAGTTCAGCTTGGTTACATAATCTGTAAAATCTTTAGGGGTATCAATGTCAAATATTACTGCCTCATCCGTCGCCTCAATATATTCTACTCTGTCAGCAAGCTTTTTTAACACCTGCCGGGCACCCTCATCCCCACTAAGATTTATCAGCTCTTCTCTTAAAGAACTGCTGAATATTACGGGATGTCCGGGGAGGCCATTATAGACCGGCCGAAGAGCTGCACAGTCCCTTTTTTGAAACTCACCGATGATCATGTTAATCAATGAAGCGGAGATCATCGGTTGATCCACCATGAATACCATAAAAGCAGTTGCGCTTTCGCTAATCGATTTTACCCCCAGGGCCAGTGATGTGCCCTGGCCATCTTTATACCGTTGATTAAAAACCATTCTAACAGGCAAGTCTTTTATCGCAGCACTTACTTTCTTTTGTTGATGACCTGTCACAACCAGCAATTCATCAACATTTGACAGCAGTACATTTTCCGTTATAATCTGTATCAATGTGCTGCTTCCCACTTTGAGTAGTTGTTTGGGCCTGCCCATTCTGTTAGACATTCCTGCGGCCAGAATGATTGCTGAGATCATGTTTTTTCCAGTACCACCCTGCTCGCTGCAGCACAAAAATCCTTTTCTATTGTTTTAAATCCTACAAGGACTTTTGTCCGGTAGCGCTTTTTTAGCACATCACAACCTGCACTGTTTTCTTCCCGGAGAGTAATTATATATTTAGCTCACTGTTCATAATTTGCTACGAAGCTGAAAACAGCTTCTAGCACACCGCCACCGATGGACAGTGCTCTATCAGATATGATATCGCATTCAATATCCTTTCGTGGATCTATGTTTGCAATTCTCGCCCCTTTGGGCACACTAATGCCCTCTCTGACCATTCCCCTTACGACTCCTGCTATCTTGGACCGGACCGGTGTGCTATCCACGGTAGCTACTATATCTCCTTTTTTCACGGCTTCCCCAATAGACCGCACATTCGTCACAATCCCTTCCACCGGGGCTTTGATCATCCTTTCAACAGTGTAGCCGCCTATATCTCCAGGGACACCGGTGTTAGGAATCGCTCCGCCACTGTATATAACACGTCCCAAACGGTGCCCCCTGCAGGTTTCAATAACCGCGTGTACATCTATACCAGCCTCAAAGCCTGGTCCCAACCCGATCACCAGGGCGGCATCCTCTATAGTCGTACCCAAGTTGCGTTTCGCCATCCTGGCATCTACTACTATCTGCGGGTACAGTTCTTCCACAGTTTTAGCTTCCGGGTCTATCAGAACAGGTATGATCCCTTCGTCAAACATTGCTAGAGCATTTTCTATTGAACTGGCCAGGCTCGCTTTAATTCCTTCAACTGTTACTGTGCCATCCTGCACCGCTTCGGCAAAAGCTACTTTTCTTCTAACCACCAGCGGGTTGCCGGTTTCAGTCATAATAACATCCAGCCCGCACTTGTACAGGCGGTAAGCTACTCCCGTGGCCAGATCGTCAGCTCCCTTTATAAGTGTTATCATTCCCAGTTTACCCATTTTTTCACCACTATAATAGAATTATACAAGCATATTTGCTTCATAGAATCATGTCTTTTCAACTATTCAAACTTAACCTTAAAAACAAACAAGGCAATAACAGGTAAATATATTTCTTCTTAGGTTAATATTAACATCAGCAAATCCATAAAGTGAAATATTCGTTTGCGATAGGATTAATTATTACCGCTTATTAATATAATAATCTAGTAAAAATTAGTTCATATCAACTGAATGATACTAGTATTGACCAGAATCTTCAATTTAATGTAAACATTAGTTTTTAATCAGATAATAAATTAGTACTTGTACTACAAGATCATTGCTAAATTATAGCAAGATATCTTGATGGCACCATTTATTATCAAGATACCCTTGACCTCAGGCGATCGATTATCTGAGGCATCAGCTCTAGAAATTTTTCCACATCTTTATCTGTGTTGCTTCTGCCTAAAGTCAAACGCAGCGAACCATACGCACTCTGATGCGGAATACCCATTGCCAGGAGAACATGCGACGCGCTCACGGTACCAGATGTACAGGCCGAACCACTGGACGCGGCCACGCCATGCATATCAAGGTTTAAGAGCATGGCTCCGCCATCTATAAACTCAAATACAAAATTTGCGTTGTTGGGCAAACGTTTGGTAGGGTGTCCGGCAAGTCTAACATGATCAATTCTTTCATTAATCCCTTTTATCAGCTTATCCCGCAATATAGTCAATCGTGCGTTTTCTTTCTCCATCTCAATCGCGGCAAGTTCTACCGCTTTGCCCATAGCCACTATACCCGGCACATTTTCAGTTCCAGGCCGGTGTTTACGTTCCTGTCCGCCGCCAAAATTATAAGGACGCCAATTGATACCCTGTCTAATATAAAGGGCGCCAACCCCTTTCGGCGCGTATATCTTATGGCCAGAGACAGAAAGCAGGTCTACCTTTAGGTCGCTCACGTCAACGGGTATTTTTCCCATACTCTGCACTGCGTCAGTGTGAAAAAGAATACCTTTTTCACTGGTAATATTTCCTATTTCTGATATAGGCTGAATCGTCCCAACTTCGTTGTTGGCATGCATTACTGTAATAAATATCGTGTTATCTTTGATTGCCTTTGCTACTTCTTGCGGGTTGACCATACCGTAACCGTCTACAGGCAAAACTGTTACCTCGAAACCTTCTTTCTCGAGGGATTTACAGGTATCAAGCACCGCATGGTGTTCTACAGCGGAAGTAATAATATGATTACCTTTTTTTCTGTTGGCATATACCGCGCCTTTGATAGCCAGATGATCGGCCTCTGTACCGCCGCTTGTAAAAATCACTTCTTCATATTTTGCACCAATATTTTCCGCAACTTTCGCCCTGGCTTCTTCGACAGCCTTTTTAGCCTCCCTGCCAAAGGAGTGCAGGCTTGAAGGATTGCCAAATATGCCAGTAAAATGTCGCACCATCTCTTCAGCAACCTCCGGGCGAACCGGCGTTGTGGCGCTGTGATCAAAGTAAATTTTGTCCATCCTAATCCTCCTTAAATTTCTGCATAATTTTATCCCCAGTAATCCGGTCGGATATATTGGAGATTATATTAGCACGCCGCTTTAATAAAGTCAACGCCGTCTTAGATAAACCAAGACCACCCGCGCTCAGCGGGTGGCTTTCCATAGCCTGTGCACCAGACCTTAACCTCAAGGCTAGCTAATTGCATTGCTCTCCAAGCTGCATTTTCAAGCTACCTTTAAGGGTTATTTATTTCTCATTTTTACCCACATGCGTACCATCGATAAAGCATTTTATCTATTCTATCTAAACTGGCGTATTCTTATTGTTAATTCTGTTATTACAAATAATGCTGTCTACACCAGCAAATATCTGTTGTTCCATTTGAAAGCAGTCAAAATATCTTACTTATTCACCTTTAAAAGCTTCTGCAAACATGGTAACCGGTTCAATGAATACTTCCAGGGTTCCCCCGCAGGACATACCTTCAGCTGCTGCCACGTCTGCTGTCATAGATATCCTGTGTATGCGCGGCATTTCCTCATCTATTACACTTATTGCCTGTACGCGCACTTCAGATTCGCCGCAACATCCGCCGCCAATTGTTCCTACAGTACGTCCGTCCCTGTATACAAGCATCCTGGCGCCTGCTTTGCGCGGAGTCGAGCCTTTTGTTTTAAATATAGTTGCCAGCGCAGCAGGGGTGTTTTCAAAAGCTGCCTTTATGGCCTCCTGCAGCGCATCTTTATCAGCAGCGACCGGGATTTCGCAGTTGTTCACATCTTCTTTATTGGCACAGCATTCTTCTACTGTTACTAATGGTGCAGTGCTGCCGCCGCGACGCTCCTTTACCATTTCTGCAGCTATGCACACCGCGATTTCAGCTGGTGTCTGTGCGCCAATATCAAGGCCTATGGGCATGTGCACCTTTTCAATCTTTTTCATCTCAATACCATCTTCCAGCAACTGCTCCTTGATCGCTTTTACCTTGCGCCTGCTTCCGATCATGCCCAGGTAAGCTACAGGATACTTAATCACTTTACGCAAGCAATCCATGTCGTTGATATGACCTCTGGTGGCAATCACAACACTGCTTGCCGGTCCCAATTTAAGATAATTTTCTATTTCATCAAAACTACAGCATATGCTTTTATAAACCCCCTCAAAGCGCTCAGGAGAAGTAAAATCAGGCCGGTCATCAACAACTGTAACACGATAGCCAAGGAGATGTCCGATGTTCGCCAGCGGTTGGGCAATATGCCCTCCGCCAAAAATAGTAAGCTCAGGCGTTTCCAAGTAAGGGTCAATCATTACGGTCGCTTTTTGCTCCGGAGCATCTGGATTTATTATATTGGCGACCATAAACATACCGCCGGTCTGATTTTCCTGCACTAACCGCACTGCTTGTTCTTCCAACCAGGGCAGTTGTAAACTCCCTCTAATATCAGTACTATCGTCGGTCAGCAGTATTTTTGCACCTAGCAGTTTTTTATCCAAGTTCTCTTGTTCTATTACTGTTATGATGGTTTTTCCCTGTTGCAAATTTATTTCCACATTCATTACCCCCTCTCCTGGATAACGTCATATACATCTTCTTTAAACTTGTTCACTTACCTTGATCCCTTACCGAAAGTACAGTTAGGATATCTGCACTCTGGGCAAGCCTTGCACAGTCCGCCGTTAGCCAGGGCAATAATATCCCTGCGGGTGATCCGCTCTCCCGCCAGCAAACGCGGCAACAACAGGTCAACAATAGTTATTTTGAAAAACATACCGCAGGCTGGTACACCCATGACAGGTATGTCTCCCAGGTATGCCAGCATAAACATTGCGCCGGGCAATGCAGGAGCACCGTATTTTTCTACCTTGGCCCCCGTGCGCCGAATCGCTTTGGGTGTAACATCATCTGGATCTACTGACATTCCACCCGTGACAATTACTATGTCGGCTCCGTCTTCAGTCATTTTTTTTATCTTGTCGGCAATAACGTTAACATCATCAGGCACAAAATCCACTCTCATGACGCTGGAACCATATGCTTCAACTTTTTCCGTAATCACTGGTCCGAAACCGTCACGGATACGTTTTTTGTATACCTCATTCCCTGTTATGACCACACCGACTTTGCAACTTAGAAACGGAAGTACTTTTACCACCCAGCCCGCCTGCCGGCAGATGTTTTCCGCCGCTAGGACTGTTTGTTCCGGCACTACCAGAGGGATCACCTTGGTGCCGGCCAGCAGGTCGCCTTTTTTTACAACCGTGTTGTTTGGCAGGGTGGAAAGTATTACTTCCGGCAATTCATTAATTTCCTCCAGGGCGGGTATATTCACTTTGTGCAATCCATCAAATTGGGCATATATATTTACACGGCTTTCTTTAGGACCGCTCCATGTCGTTCCTTCTCCCGAAACTGCGGTTCCCAGTCTTGTTCCGGCAACATCCTCATGTATGTCCGTTTGCTCCAGTTCCAATATATATATATTTTCTTTGCCCAGTTTCAAAAGCTCGGGAATGTCTTCTATCTTAATAATGTGTCCTTTCTTAAAAGACGCGCCCTTAGTTTCACCCTTAACTACTTTCGTTATATCGTGACTGAGTATTTTGCCAACCGCTTCTTCTACCCTGATTGTTTGTAATTTCATTGTTTATACCCCCCCGGGGAAACTTATTTTCTCATTTATGATTTTTGCTCGCTGATTACTGTTATTTTAATCATTATTTTCCACAATGTAAATATTCAATATTTATTTCTATTTCATGTATTGCGCATAAGCTGAGAATGCAAGAAACTTTCCAATAAATAACCCCGTTAAATAACCCCGATGATTCATAATAGTCCTTTTTATGCCTTAAATCTTCCTAAAACCGCAATCATCATTACATACATATCCGTATTGCAACTTTGTAATCCCCTTGCCCGATCTGGCACATTTAACAATAGAATCTTTATGGTAAGGACACTTAACCCAACCGGGAGCTTCTAAATTATAACCCTGGCATTTGGTGCAGCGAACACCTTCCTCTGTTGCTGTCAAGTCACTGCTATATCTCATTTCCCTGCAATCAGGACAGTAACAATAGCCCCAATCATTTATTATGTTTTGGTAATATTCTACATCATGCTTAACTTCCACAAACAATCCTCCATTTATTTTTCTAATATTTATTGCTTTTAAATTAACCAACAGATGATTAAGATATGAGAGACGATTTTATCGTCTCTCATATCTATAATCTTGACTAATTTCAGGATTTTATTAATCCTAGCTTATTTACCGCTTGCCTTTTTATCTCTCAGTGCCCGCCATACCTTTTCATAGGTAATCGGCAGATCTGTCATGCTGACTCCCATGGCGTCATAAATGGCGTTGGCCACAGCACCCATGGTCGGGGTGGTAGCGCCTTCTCCAACTTCCTTCAGGCCATAGGGTCCGTTGGGCTCGTAGCTGTCATCCAGTGTCAGTGATTCTACCGGCGGCATGTCGAGAGCTGTCGGCAGCCGATATTCAGCGAAGTTCCCGTTCAACAGTTTACCTGTTTTCTTGTCGAATAAAACTTCTTCCCAGATGGTCTCGCCGACACCCATGTAGAAGGCGCCGTGCACCTGACCGTGGAACAGTTTCGGGTTAATGATTGTGCCGCTGTCGTGCACGTCCCAAGTATCGACACATTCAATCTGTCCGGTTTCCATATCAACTTTTACTTCAGCAACCTGGGTTGCGCTGCTGTATGCCGGTGATGTACCCACCGCTGCGCCTTTGTGGTTGCCGCCCAGTTTGCCGGGGTGGTACCAGCCGCGCCCTAAGAGTACGCCATGGTCGACGAAGTACTTACGAGCGACTTCTTCAAACGTTAACTTTACAGCTGGTTCTTGCTTAACAAACACGATGCCCTCTACGCAATCCAGATCTTCAGGCGTTAACGGGCCATCTAGATAGCCAAATCCTTCCTTAATCCTGCCGGAGGCTTTCAGCATTTCACAGGCCTTGGCCAGAACTTTTTTCTTAACTTCCGCGCCTGCTCTCTTAACAGCCCAGCCGGCCATCAGAGTCTGTCTGCTGGCATATGCGCCAAAGTCCAGAGTGGAAAGGTCGGTGTCTCCTGTAACCATCTGACATCTTTCATAGGGATAACCCATTGCTTCAGCAGCCATCTGCATAAGCACGGTGTCACTGCCCTGTCCGATGTCAACAGCGTTCGAGTATACGTATGCCTTGGTGCCATCGTCAAATACTTTCACCATACCAACCGAGTGCGGATAGTCGGTCCGGTACTGACAGAACCCAGCACCTGTAACAAATCCGCCGTTGCCTACGCCGATGCCTCTACCAACACCCATTTTGCCTCTCTTCTCTTTCCAACCGGAAGCATCACGGGCCATTTTGTTAGCGCCTAAAAGGTTGTAGGACTTAACTTCATAGCCCGCTGTGGTGATGCTGTTGCCTTTACGGGCATTGATCAGACGCATGTCAATCGGATCAACACCTATTGCCTCGCCGACCAGGTCAATGTGGTGTTCAAAAGCAAAACGAGGCTGCGGCTGTCCGTGACCCCTTTGTGCGCCGCATGGAGGAAGGTTCGTTACATAACGGCGGCAGTCGAACTTGTAGTTGTCAATTAAATACAGCACGCCCAGCAGGGAGCCGGCATAGTAGGAGGAGGCAATGCCGAGACCGGTGTATGCGCCGCCCTCGAGGACACAGTCGAACTTGTGAGCCAAAATCTTACCGTTCTTGTCAACACCGGTAGTCAGCTCCATGGTCATGGGGTGGCGTCCACGGCCGTTCAAGAAGGTCTCTGCATGGTCATAAAACATTTTTACTGGTTGTCCAGTGATTTTGGACAAGATAACTGCGGCAAAGTCCAGGCCGCTGGGGTCAAGTTTACCGCCAAAACCTGCGCCGACATTGGTCTGCCGCACGGTCAGGTTCCCCATCTTCATGCCCAGCACGCGGCACAGGTGGTATTGTATATAGTGCACTGACTGGCAGGAGCTGTAAAGGAATGCTCTATCTCCATCCCAGTATGCAGTGGAGCAGTGGTTTTCGATAAAAGCATGATAGGTGCGCTGACCCTGGAATTTGTCAGTGCGCACATAATACGCATCTTTTAATGCCGCGTCCACGTCGCCAAAATGGTGGTGGATCTCGGTATTAAGGTTGCCGGGATACTCTTCAAAGATTTGCGGTGCGCCCTCTTTGGCAGCATCCTGCCAGGTTAAGACAGCCGGCAGTTCCTCATATTCCACTTTGATCAATTTCAGTGCCTTGTAGACAGTTTCTTCGTCAACCGCGCACACTGCGCCGATCTTATCGCCATTGTACCGCACTTTTTCAATACAAAAAATGTTCTCATCAAAACGGGCAGGGCTGAGGCCCCATTTCATCGAAGGTACGTCTTTGGCTGTAATAATAGCTTTTACGCCGTTTAGTTTTTCCGCCTCAGAAGTGTCTATACTTTTAATGCGACCGTGGGCTATTGTGCTGCGGATCAGCTTTCCGTAGAGCATGCCCGGGAATTTCAGGTCTGCTGTGTATTGCGCGCGCCCGGTTGTCTTTGTATATGAGTCGTTTCTGTCAACGCTATGTCCTACATATGAATAATCTTGTTTCACTACGCTCACCCTCATCCTTTCTTTAGAGATTTTCAGCCGCGTCTAATACGGCCGCAACAATATTTACATAACCTGTGCAGCGGCACAGGTTACCGGCTATGGCTTCACGTACCTCGTATTCACTCGGATTGGTGTTTTCATTAAGCAATGCCCTGGAAGAAACAATCATGCCAGGTGTGCAGAAACCACATTGGAATGCCGCGTGTTCAATGAATTTCTCCTGTACTATATCCAGATCTTCTCCGTCCTGAATACCCTCAACGGTTGTGACTTCCCGTCCGTCACAGTCAAGAGCCAGCACTATGCAAGCATTGACCGCCTTTCCGTCCAGCATTACGGTGCAACAACCGCAGTCACCAAGTTCGCAACCCCTTTTAGTGCCGATCAGGTCAAGTTCTTCGCGCAAGAAATTTACCAACAGCGTGTTGGCCTTAACTACCTTTGTATAATCAGAACCGTTAACATTTACAGTAACCGCGTAACGTTTATTTCCATCTTTATCGACAACGAAGCTCGACATTTTCACATCTCCTTTCTTTTCTATACATGTCCCTCGTCTATAGCTTTACGCAGTGCGCGTTTTGTGAAGATACGTACCAGGTCAGTGCGGTATTCAGCAGATGCCCTGATGTCAGATATCGGTTTACATTCTCCTGATGCTATAACACCGGCTTCGGCCAATACTTCATCACTTACAGTTTTCCCTTTCAGGAAATCTTCGGCTTTCTTGGCTCGCACAGGTGTGGCAGCAACTGCGCCCAGAGCTACGCGCGCGTCCTTAATCACATTGTTTTCTACCTGTACCGCAACTGCTACGCCGACAACAGCCAATGCTCCAGACTTGCGCAGCCCGAATTTAATGTAGTTACTTCCTGTCATTTTCTGATCGGGAATGATTACTTCAGCAATAAGCTCGTCTTGCGCCAGAACAGTCTTGCCGGGTCCTGTAAACAGATCTTCCATAGCCACGGTACGTTCGCCTTTAGTGCCAACAAGCTTAACAGTTGCGTTAAGGGCGATAAAAATTGGCGGCAGGTCAGCGGATGGTACAGCATTGCTGATATTACCGCCGATAGTGCCTCTATTGCGCACCTGGTTGTTAGCCATTTGCCTGGCAGCATTTGATACGGATGAATATTTTTCCTTTAACACATCACACTTAACCAAATCGTTGTGTGTGCACAATGCGCCCACAGAAACGCCTTTTCCTGCTACATACTCAATCTTTTTCAGTTGATCCAGATTCTTAACCGAAACAACCACTTCCGGAGCCAGCACTTCATTCTTCATCTTGATCATCAGGTCTGTTCCGCCAGCAAGCACCTTAGCTTTTTCTCCAAGCTGCGACAAAAGCTGGCATGCCTCTGCGATGCTATCCGGTGCATAATACTCAAAATCTGGTAGATACACTTTTTCTCCTCCTCTTTTTTAAATAATCTCATGAAACCGACTACTCTCGTTTCGCCACTTAATTTTTTGCATCACCCTCCCCATAAAATTTGCAGTAATAGCCACTTCTTGATTTTTTAAGCGCTGCAAATCTCTAATATTTTTCTAAATAAAACATACTAATCCAATGTGAGGTTCCGCAAAGATTAAATTTAAGATGTATTATTGTTAATATCGCAAGAAAATTTCAATAATATAAATACTGATTATTCTGAGCCAGTCATTATACGATGCTATTTTATCATTGTCAGTCTATTAAAGTGAAATACCCGTTTGCGATTGGATTAATTGGTTCTGCTTATTAATTTTCCAATATAAATTTTTTATTCATAAAAAGTTTTTTAATTTTTGCAGGCTTTCAGGAACATGGCAATTTGGCGCAAATACAAGTTTATTGAATTTTTATAAATTTAAAATTATTTCACACTGTAACAGACACATGACCCCTGGTTACTACCTCATTTTTATAGAAAATTATTATTAATCCTAGTGCTAACTTATATATATTCCTGCCTGGAATCTGCTCCGCGCTCTTTTCGAAAACACCTTTTTCAAGGTTTTCAATTAGCTCATATTCTGTTACAATGACCATACCATTGAGTGGTGACGCCGTTGGTGCTTCTGTGTGGTGCAGTTGCACATTTGAGCAGGGGTGTCTTTCCTTTCTCTATATATGGCAACTTCCGGACAGGCACACTACCAGCTTTCGGGTTTTATAGGGTGGTAGGAACACTATGCTAATTACACTGTTTAAAACCATTTACTAAAAAATATCCAGGATATATAATATAGATAAACTTTTATGACTTATTAGTAATCTACCAATGAATTTTATATTTTGGCATAATATTCAAATGCCAAATATTTATTAATAATTAGTTGTACAGCTAATTATCTGTTATATAAGAAGAGATCAGAGAGGAGGGGTATTATGGAACTGCATCAGCTGGAATATGTATTGGCTGTAGCAAAATACCATAATTTCACACGTGCCGCTGAAGAGATTAAAATATCCCAGTCTTCTCTTTCGCAGCAGATCAACAAACTGGAAAACGAATTGGGAACCAGCTTATTTGTGCGCACAACCAGGTCAGTGCAACTAACACCGGCGGGAGCAGAATTTATAGTATATGCCCAGCGCATAATGTCAGAAGTAGAAAAAGCGCGTCGTAGTATCGAGGAATACGTGTCCATGGTAAAAGGCGAAATCACAATTGGCACTATCGCGGTAATTGGAAATTACAAACTGCCAAACCTGATAAAATCCTTTCAGGATAGCTTTCCCGGTATTAGAGTCAATCTTGTAGAGGAACAGTGCGAAGAACTTCTATCCATGTTGCATACCTCAAAGATTGACGCTGCTTTTGTACAAATCAAAGATTCAGTACCAAATATTAAATTTTGCCCCCTAATACACGACAGAATGACAGTTGTGGTAAGTAAAAACCATCCTCTGGCCAGCAGGGTCTCGGTGGACGTAACAGAATTGAAAAATGAAAAATTTATTATGACACCACCCACATCCGGAAATTATAAGGACTTTGTAAAAGCATCCAGGGCAGTCGGCTATGAACCTAATATAGTTTTAAGTTGCGCTATTGCAAAAACAATGCTGGGTTTTGTACGCGAAGATATCGGTATTACTGTACTTTCCTCCCAAGTTGCTTTATCGGAAAAGGATGCTAACCTAAGAGTAATCGGACTCACACCAACTATAAACAGAACGATTTCCCTGGCTACACGAAATACTGATGACATGCCTCCAACAATTAAGGTGTTTAAAAAGTTCGCTGCACAGTGGCTGGAGGAACAAAGAGCAATAGATCGTTCCAAGAAATCTGCGATAAACTCTTCTTTCACATCCCATGACATCAGGCTCATATACAGCAAATAGCAAAAATAAGTTGCCTTGCAGGACAAGCAAGTTGCATTTTTAATGCAACTTGCTTTTTTTATGCGTAAGCGTCAAAGGGCCCAGTACCTAAACTCACCAGAAACCTTCATCGTCAACACTTTTTACCTTGTTATACTGTCTACGGATCAGCTGTTTAAACTCTGTATCCGAAAGTCCATCGCCCGCATCCACGCCGACTCCCGAAAGTAGATTGTAATTTTGCACATAAAGCATTCCCGTCTGGTAGGAATATCTAGCAAATTCATTGACCCGAAAGATGATCTATAACCCTCCTCAATCTGCTAAAATATTTGCAGTTTCATTGAGGAGGTTATTGTTTTTCAAATTCCTTGGAATCTACCTGTTAAGCTATCAATCTATGCAAAAGACCGGTATTCGGTAGTGTTTCCCGTGCTGACCGAGTGCCCCTCACCGTCAAACTAAAGCGGCACGGTTTTTACGAACGCAACGCCCTGGCCGGCAACCGGTGTTACAGCATCAGTATCTGCCGGTACCTGTGTCCTTCCTGTCTAAAGACAGTCTCTCTTTTACCCTGGTTTCTCCTTCCTTACTTTCAACATAACCGCAATACCATTCTTAAGAGCCTGTGGGAGAGTTTTAAAAAAACAACTTCTACCCTCAGCCACTAGTTGGCCGCTTTCTATAACAAGCGTTTCTTAGCCAATATCCCCGCCATTGTCAGTACGAACTGCAACTTTATTCATTGTGATTGTACTATCTTTAAACCTTCTATTCTATGTGACGGTTTACTTGACGCTTACAAAAGAAAGACCGCTTTTATACCCTGCGGCATAAAAGCGGTCTTTTGTCTTCGTCCGGGACTTTTACATCTTCCCTGCTTGCTTACGAGAACATGCCAATTGAAATCCAGTAGGGAATCGCGACCGCTAATGTGATTAAGCAAGCCACGCCGTATACCAAACCATACTTGCTTATCTGTCCTGACGTCCAGGATCTTTCCTTGGCCAGAGCCTCTGATACCAAAGCAAACATGTTTGTATAGCTCAGGAAGAAGCTGTTTGCGGCCATGATGAAGAGGCCGAGCCATACCAGGGGGTTGATGCCGAAGTTTGCCGCTAGCTCGGGCAGAATCGGCACAAAGATAGCAAACGTTGGAACAAACACAGCAACGTCAAAGAACCTTATTATGAAGAATAGTATTAATATTGAATAACAGAACATCCAGGGACTTGTTGTAAGAGGCGCTATTACCGGCACTAACACAGTTACTAACCACTTCGACAATCCACTGGCGGCAAAAACAGCGCCAAAGCTCATGGCCGTGCCGATAAAGAGCACCAGGTCCCAGCTGATGCCGGAGCCGATTTCCGTTCCTTTAATGATACCAAATAGCGTCAGAAGGAACAGTCCGCCGAGCACGGTCGCACCGTCCGGAATACCGTGATACGTTTTGGTAAAAAACATCAAGAAACATACTGTCAGGATTATCCCGCTGATAATTTGATCACTGGTCCAAGATCCCAAATTTTTGTACTCTTCTTGAAAATATTCTTTTTTCAAAGTTATCGGCTGGTCGGGCTTCAGGGCAATAAACACGCCGCCAATAAGGAGCAGAGTCAACACCAAAGCAGGGACAAGCATAACTTCCAAATAAGAGCCAAAGTTCATTAGTCCCTTCAGCTCTGGAATTGCATCATACATACCTAACAGAACCGGACCGTGCAGGGAACCGGTGAGCCAGCCTGTACCCGGCACTAACGCCATGACCCAGGCTGTTAACAGAATCAGGGCGCTGCCCTTTGATTTTAGCTGCAACTGACAGGCTTCAATTACGCTGACTGCGATTGGTACAATGATAACGCAGCGCACTGTGATAGAAGGTGTAAGAGCCGACAGAGCTAGTCCGATAATAACAAACGCCAGTACAATCGTGGGGTAGGACGGATTGAACATCTTCATTACCAGGAATCCAATCCTTTTCCCCAATCCGGTTTTAAGCAACACAAATCCGAAGAAAAGCGCCGGGATCAAGGTCCACAGAGCATTGCTTACGAATCCCGCAAACACGGTAGAAGCCGGAATTTTTAATGATAGGCTGAACAGTAAAAAGAACATACCTGCAATTGATCTGGGCATATTCAAAGGCTGGAATATCCATAGCCCAATGGTAACTATCAGTGCAAATAAAACCATGTGACCCTGTACGGTCAATTCCGGCATCCAGGGCTTAGCAAGTGCGACATAAAATGCGATAGCAACCATCAATAAAAATATCATATCAGTGACTTTAAATTTTGACCCAGTTGCTGTTGTCATAATATATTTTCCTCCTCTCAGGTTTTGGAAAACTATTGACTTATTAGATCTCGTATCTGGATTTCTGGCAACAATTACTCCAGCTTAGACTCGCAACCGCCGGCGCATATCATGGGGCGTTAACACGCCCCATATATCACGCCTTGCGTCATCAGCTTGGTAAACCGCTACCGGCAAACATCTGGTGCTTAGCCTTTTGCAGCCAGGATTTCTTTGAGACCGCCCCATTTTTCATAGAATATTTCTTTGGGCATCTCTTTTAAATCCTTGGAAATTTCCGGACGGAATTCCATATGGGCTATAATATCTTTTTCCACGTCCATACCCGGCGCGATTTCGATCAGGGTTACCTTGCCGTCAATCAATTTAAACACGGCACGCTCGGTCACATAGATTACTTCTTGTCCTCTTTCTTTAGCGTACTGGCCAGCGAAGGTTACGTGTTCATTGGCCTGAACAAACTTCTTAACTCTGCCCTCTTTCAGAATTTTAATAGTACCGTTGCCTACCTCATATTCTGCCCCACCAGCAGTTAATGTGCCGCAGAAAACGGCCTTCTTGGAGAATGATGAAATATTGACAAATCCGCCCGGTCCAACTACCTTGGGTCCGAACTTACTGACGTTAATGTTGCCCTCGACATCACACTGAGCCATCCCCAGGAAACATGCGTCAAGGCCACCTCCGTCATAGAAGTCGAACATGTTGACGTGGTCAATAATACAATCCGGATTGATGGCAGCCGGGAAGTCCATACCTTTTGCCGGCACGCCGCCAAAGGCGCCTAACTCGATGGTCATCAACAGGTCATCGCTTACGCCTTCTTCTGCAGCCACAGCTGCTACTGCGTCAGCCATCCCAATGCCCATGTTGACACAGGAGCCGTTCTCCAGTTCCAAAGCCGCCCTGCGGCCTACAACCTTGCGCTCGTCAAGGGCCATGGGCTCAATAGCAGCCAATGGCTTTCTGAGGCGTCCATCCATGGAGGGGTCATTCAGTGTGACTCTTGTCTGCAGGTGGTTTTCCGGCTTGCCAATAACGATGTAGTCCACCAGAACACCCGGTACTTTTACATTCTTGGCAGGAAGTGTTTTGGCTTTGGCAATGTATTTAACCTGAGCAATGACAATACCGCCGTTGTTTTTGGCCGCCATGGCCTGGTGCAGCGCTTCCAGGAACAAGGGCTCTTCGTCCATGGTCATATTTCCGTCTTCGTCGCAAGTGGTGCCGCGGATCATGGCTACATCAATGGTAAGAGGGTGATAGTACAAATATTCTTCCCCTTGTAAAGTAACCAGATCTACTCCATCCGGGGTGATATCATTAATTTTGCCGCCCTGCCGGCGGGGGTCAGCATAGGTGCCCAGACCAACTTTCGTCAGCAAGCCGCCTTTTCTACCGGCCATATTCCGGAATAAGTGGGCCATGGCGCCTTGCGGGAACAGGTGGCACGCGACTTTATTGTCAAGAATCAGCGCGCCCAACTTGGGGGCCTCGCCAATATGCGCGGCAGTATGCCTTATGGACATACCTTCGTTTCCGATGTGGCCCATTCCTCTGGTCTTCCAGTCGCCGCAGCCGCAGCTGTGCATGTTCCACAGATCTTTGGGATGTCCGGTTTCCATAAAACGATTCTCAAGGGCTATGGCCAGTTCTTCGGGAAAACCGCACAAACCTGCTGTTGTCCATGATACGTGGGCGCCGTCCTTAACTAACGCTGCCGCTTGTTCCGGGCTAATAATTTTTGACATTACCTCTTCTCCCTTCAAATTATGGTTTCTTTTTAATTACCTGCTAAAATCCTGAAAACTGCCTCCAGGCTATCCTTTTTTTGTGAACAATTCACCTCGCTTCCGATTGCCCAAATGATATAGCCACTTCTGCTAATTGCAGAATACTGCATATACTTCATCCAGATTTTATATTATCATCCCCAAATGAAGAAAGAGAAATATGCGTTTACGATTGCATTAATTAGTTTTGCCTATAAATATTTTGGTTGTATAAAAAACTGGGATTACTATTATTTCCTATGGCCACAACAATTATGATCTACGTTCATATGTTGATGTTTTCATATTTAACACATGAGACGTCTATCGCTAATTATTTTGTTTTCATAGTTTTATTATTGCTATTAACACACCACATTTTACAATTTATACTCATATTTAACTTATATTTATCGCTTGTGCTCTTTGGCCTATACCATTTCCCTGCAGGCCTTTTATATTTGTCTATATTTTTCCATGTTTAATAAAAGGCCTTTATCCAATATTGGATAAGGGCCTTTTATTCTAATATCTTACACTTAACTAAGCTTTTATTTGGCTGACACACAAGGCGCGCCGCTGCTGTCTTCTATCTTAGGCCTGGTATCACGGAAACGCTTTGCCTTTAATTCAAATACAGGCAGCGTGCCAGGGGGCAAGATTTTCACATCCATATTAATCATAAAGGACAGCTGCAATTTCTGAGCCACCTTTTTACGCATATCATCCCATAGTCCGGGTTCGACATCTCTTTTCGGCTCTACCCGTACTGTTATCTGATCCATCCCGCTTTCGTTTTTCGACGCTATATACTCATAACTATCGGAGCATTCCGATATTCCCCGTATCACATTCTCGATCCCTGCGACGGATACGCACACGCCGCGCACCTTGATCACATCTCCTACCCGTCCCATAAATCCTTTCATGACACTCAAGGTCCTGCCACAAGCGCAGGTAGTGCCCGCGTCTATACCTCTAACCAGGTCACCGGTTTCGTACCTGATACAGGGATGAGTTTTACTTACTAAATCTGTAACCACCAGTTTACCAGATTCACCCGGGGGAACCGGCTCGTCAGTCTCGGGGTTCAGCACCTCGCAATAAGCAAGGTCTTCGTTCATATGTCCTACACCTTCATCACACAACCAGGCCAGATAGTGTGTTTCCTGAGTGCCGCAATAATCAAATATTTTGGCGCCCCACGCTTCCTCCAGACGCACACCGGTGTTTGGTATGGACATTTTACCAGGCTCGCCGGCGGTTAAAATTGTCTTTATTCCCAAGGTCCGGGCATTAATGCCATTTTCTTCGGCAACTTTGGCCAGGTGTAAAAGATATGTTGGTGTACCCATTAATACCGTTATACCTAATCTTTTTATCATTGTCAGACGCATCACGCTGTTCCAAATACCGCCCGGGATCACCAGGGAACCGATTAAATGCTCGCAGCAGTCGTAAGCAGCGGCCAGCCCCAAAAAAGGCGTAAAACCAAAAGCAGCGTGAACAACATCTTCCTTTCTTATGCCCGCCGCCCATACAGCCCGGGCTGCGCCAGCGCAATAAACTCCAAAATAATCTTCTTCGTTAAACGGTATGATAACAGGTTCACCGGTGGTTCCTGAAGTCATGCCTATACGGATGAAAGGCCCACGGCCAGGAATACTCATCATCCCATAGGGAGGTTCTTTTTCCTGGCTTAACCTTATTTCTTCTTTATGAAGAATGGGTATACGCCTTATATCATCAAGCGTCCTTAACAGAGCTGGACAAAAACCACTTTGCTCCCATTTCTGGCGATAAAATGAACTATTCTCCCAAAGGTAGTTTACTTGCTCACGCAATCTAGCTAACTGAAGTTTTTTCATTTCCCTATGCGGCATGGTCTCCGCCGATGACCAATATTTACAGTCAACTTCAGTAATCTTCTGAATCCCGTTCATATACATAACAATAAACATCTCTCTTTCTCTTACCAGACTATTTTGCCAGGAGTTACACCAGGCATAAATGGTGTTATTACAGCACTATACTCTGTACAACTTATTTATTTACCCATGGCTTGCTTAGTTAGTAGAATAGAGCATTTTAACGATAGTATGTAATTGTATACACCTGTTGTCCTAACCCACCACCACCATAATTGTCTACGAAAAGCAGATATAATCATCCGTAACTTATCCTTTTATTTATTATCATTCACAATGTTAACAAAGTGAAATATGCGTTCACGATTGGATTAATAGCCTCAGCTAATAAATACAATTATTAATTTGTCTGAGATTTCAACGTTTCTGTATAAAAATACAGTTTTAGTGACGGATGGTGGACCGTTATCATGTGCAATATTGTTGCAACTCAAGTAATTAATGTCATAGCAAAATGTCATAACAAAAAAGCTGAAACCTCAGAAGAGTTCCAACTTTTTCCGCCACAAACAGAAAGTTTCACACAACTAGATTTATTTAACAAGATGCATAATAAAGACGGATTAAATTAAAGTCTTTCCTTTCTCTGCTTTTGTTCTCAACTGTTTTTATAGTATGTTTAAGGTGTTCTAAAAATTTTGTTACATTAATCCAACCACCAAATTTTTCATCGTAAACATAAACAACCTTTGCATTGTTTGTTATTTGTTCGCATTTAAGTGAATTCACCATTTTTCAACCTCGACATTCTACTCCCTTTTATCCAGTGTAATCCAATAACTGGTTTGGCGATACGGGTCCTGCAACTCTTGGTAATACTTTCTTTTACTGATATACTCCTGTTTTTTACTGTTCAGGTAGACCTCAAAGTGGCGCTTTCTGCCCTCATCAGTAAAACGGTGATCGTCTTTGGGGTAAAAAATTAACCTCACCTTATCTACCTCAGCTTTAATTTTACCCCTGGTGCCGCAAAAAGGGCATGTGACATTTGTGCCGTCATACTTTAAAATATCGCTCCAGCATACCGGACACTCATTTTCTTGAGACGTCCGCCTGTAATCTGGATCAAACAGGGCCCTGCCCAGCCGTTGTGCTCTCTGCAAGTCAGCGGGCTTCTCAATAACTTCAGCAGGGGACGCCCCGAAAAAGACCGCGCTGTCAATAAGTTTTAAGTTTAAAAATCTGGCGGTAAGGTTTAGCGCCTGCTCGGTATAACCTTCCCAGTTGGGAGCGCCGTAAGTGGTTACCGTAACGCATGGTTTGCCGGCAAACTGTTCAAACTTATTACCTATGGAGACAAACCTGTCCTTTAGCTTTTTGATACTTCCGTTGGGCCCTAACATATAACACGGCGCGGCTATAACCACAGCATCGGCGTTCCGCACTTTTTCCAGCAGGAAAGCCAAGTCGTCCTCAATTACACAGGTTGCTTCTTGAGGCAAGCAGGAATAGCACGCCCGGCACCCTTTTATATCCAAATCAGTCAGTCTGATCATTTCAAGCTCGTTATCTGGACCCGCCGCTTCCATGATCACCTTGGTTAATATTTCACTGTTGCCTACTTTTCTCGGTGAGGCTACTATCCCTAAAATTCTTTTCAACCGGTCACCTCCACACTCTCACATGGTTATTACAATGCCTTAGTTAACTCATAAAACATTTTTCCATTTGTTTCTATTCTCTTGACTCTGCCGGTGTGCTGTAAGTGCTCCAGGTGAGTGGCTGCTTCCCCGACGGCAAATACTTTTTGGGCCAGGGGGAACAAATCCCAGGACTCTGCGTCAATATCCCAGGTCATCTGGCCGGCGACCTGGTAGGCGTCCATTTGGCCGCTCCTTAAAATGCCTAAAACCTCGCCGAGCCTGTCTTGATGATGCTGCTTCAACTCGCCGATCCTTTTGTGTATATCGTCAATCAAGCGCTTATGACCGGTGAGGACAAGGCTTATGTCCAAACGGTCGATTTTATCTAGGCTCTTTAAATAATGCCCCAGGGGGTCCTCTATATATTTTTCAAAGGTGATGTTGGGGGTGATATCGTCCAGGATATGGTCGCCGGAAAACAGAATTTTATGTTTTGGTTCGTAAAGGCACACTTGCCCGGGCGTGTGACCGGGCGTTTCCACGCAGGTAAAACGGTAGTCGCCAACCTCGACCACGTCGCCCTCGCTCAAAGTGGTGAAGACCTGTGGCTTGCGCGTGCAGTACCTTCTGCCAGGGTGGGAACGCATGGCCTGGACCAGGTCTTCCGCCGGGAAACCGTGCGCGCCGAACATTACGCCGATGTCCGGCCAGTAGGTAGCGCCGGCCATCGCGTTGACAATTTCAGAGTCGATGCGGCTGCAGTATATCTTTGACTTTTCCGTGGCCACAGCCCCGGTCAGGCCGCTGTGGTCCGCATGCAGGTGGGTAAGCAGGATATCCGTTTCCTCTAAAACCACATCCAGCGCGGCAAGCCCGTCAAACAGCGCTTTCCTGCTTTCCTCCCGGTTCCACCCTGTATCTACCAGCAGGTTTCGTTCCCGGCTTTTAATCAGGTAGGAGTTTGTAGCCTCGAGAGGGCTCCTGGGAAGAAGGACTTTAATCCTGTAAATTCCCGGCAGGATTTCTTGAACCACTTTATTGTCCTCCCTTTTAGGGCTATAAAATTCAGGCAGTAGTTTCTTCTATTATCCTATCGCTAGTATTGATTTTTATCTTACAGTCCGAAAAAAACAAAGTGAAATACTTGTTTGCGATTGCACTAATAAGCTCAGCTTATCAATAAAAAAAAGTCCCTGGACTGAGCTGTCAGGGATCTCCTTGTACCGCTATGTTCAATTTACCCCACAACTATTAGCGACATATACTTATCAGTTTTTCCAGTCTCGCATTACTATAGCCATTGACGCTGACGGTTATTTAGTCTTAGCATCCACCATTCTTTCGCACTCAGGACAATGTCTCAAGTTATTATGATCGTCCTGGCCCTCCAAGTCCTCGCAGAATCCCCCACACGGTTCGATATGGATCAACACATGTAAACCCGCAAGCAAGTCTCGCATATCTTCTTCTATTCTGTCACAAAGGGCATGTACCTTTTCTATGTTATTGTCTTTCGGCACCACCAGGTGCAGGTCTACATAACGGTCACTGCCTGACTTCCTGGTACGCAGATTATGGAACTCAACAAATTCGTCGGAGTATTTCTTCAGCACGCTGAGAATAACAGATTCTTCTTCCTTGGGCAGACCAAAATCCAGTATACTGAACATTGAATCTCTAATCAGATCATAAGCAGCCTTAAATATCAGCAAGGCCACCAGCATTGCAATAATGGGGTCAATTATCTTATACCCGGTTAAATAAATAGCGCCCATGCCGACAAAGACCCCCAGCGAGGTGTAGACATCGGTGAGCAGGTGCCAGCCGTCAGCCGCCAGCGCGGGTGAATCTGTTTCCCTAGCCACTTTCAACAGTCTCTTTGAAACCAGGATATTTACAGCTGCCGAAACAGCCATTACGCTCATGCCCAGGCCGGGGCTGTGCATTTCACCGCCGCCTTTTAACCTGGGCAGCGCGTTCAATATTATGATCAAACCTGCGGCTACGATCATGAGGGCTTCAATAATGCTGGATAAATTTTCAATCTTACCATAGCCGAATTGATGCCTTTCATCAGCTGGTTTAGAAGATTTCCGCACTGCGGCAAAAGCTATTAATGCCGCGGCCAGGTCTAAACCTGAGTGAAAGGCTTCAGAGATAATGCTAACCGAGTTGATAGAAAGGCCTACGGCCAGCTTGCCAAAAGTTAGTACCGTATTTGACCCGATTGAAAGGACAGCTGCCTTAACCTTGTTATTCAACAGAGGGCCCCCCTCAAGCCATTCAGAGTAATTCTTGTCAGGAATGATTATCATTTGCTGTAAAAGCAGAAATGCCCCGATCCTCATTTATTACACATGAAAACCGCGGGCAAAAATATTTTAGTATTTCACTGCTTTTTATTTTATTACTAATATTGTATCTTTTAATTTTTCTGCGTCAATTATTATCTTAAACAATTTATTATATGTAACCGACGCCAAGGTGTGAATATCTATATCAATATCATCTGCTAATCTAAAAGTCTGATAAATTCTTTAACTTCATTTCTGATATTTAACTTTTCTTCCGGTGATATATATATTAACAGCTTGCTACTCTCTGTATTTTTACGAAATTCCCTAAGGCTGTTAAGCAGATGATCATATTCTCTTTGCCTGTCCTTAAAATCCGTCCTTATTTCCTGTAGCACAGCTTCTCTCAGAGCGTTAACCGACATGCGTTCCTGAAAAGCTTTTTCAGCCCACTGCCGCTGTTTTTCCTGGTCTTTTATCTGCAGCAACACCTTCCCATGACCCTGTTTTATATCGCCGCTGCTTAACATTTTCTGAACTTCAGGCGGCAACTTGAGCAATCTGAGGGTATTGGCGATATTTGGTTGGGGCTTGCCAAGCTTAGCAGCTAATTCTTCCTGAGTAAGACTCTCTTCTTCCAGAATCTTTTTGTATGCCAGCGCTTCCTCTATGGGATTGAGATTTTCTCTCTGCAGGTTTTCAATCAGTTGCAGCATCAGCTTGGATTCGCTATCATCAAAAATAATGGCTCGAATCACTTTTACCTCGGCCAGTCTGGCAGCCTCAAAACGCCTGTGCCCGACCAGCAACGTAAATGTCGCATCGCTGTTTTCCCTAACTATTACAGGCTGCAGCAGACCCACATTGCTGATAGACTGAGCCAAACCTCTTATCGCTTCCTTATCACAGCTCTGCCTGACATTATCACTGGTAATGATTTTTTCTATAGGAATGTCCATATACAAAACTACATCCCCCCTGATTCAATGTATAAATATACCCTCCCTCCGTACAATATTTGTTATTATACTTCAACAAATAGCGGCTATCTTCCTGTTAAGCCTGCAAAAAAGACATAAAAAAAACAACACGGACTGTTTAGTCCGGTTGCCAGAACACCAGTTCCATACCGCATTAATGGGCGGTATGTTGTGATTGTGTTCTTATCATGTTAATATCCTCAAAATTATTATAGAAAACACTCTGGTTTTGCGGTGAAACGAACCCGAGATCTATATTTAAGGCTCTAGCTAGGAATGGGTCTAAGGCAACAAGATCATCACTGCTTATATCTGTCAGGGATACCTTGCCCAGAGTGATCGCCACCATTTCCATTTCGCGCACAGCGGCATTGAGAAAATTAAACAGGTTTTGGACAGACCTGTCAACGTCGAGGCGATCGGTCATTTTACCGGTATAAACTACCAGGGCTGTAGGAGGCTCAAAAGGAGTAGCCTTGGTAATCTGGTCTCCCAGCATAGCCATGATGGCGGCAGTACCGATATACACCGCGTCTGCCCCCAGGGCCATGGCTTTAAGCATTTGTCCGGGAGTGACCAGGCCACCTGTCACTATCAAGCTAACATCCCGCATGGCTCCTTTTTGGGCCAGAAACTGGGCTGCCCGGCTGACCGCAAAGATTGTGGGCAAACCCACGTCATCCTCGAGGGTGGGAGCCCCGCCGTGTGTACCTCCTTCGGCGCCGTCGACTGTAATAAAATCACACTCCGCATCCAGGGCAACCTGCAGTTCTTTTTCCAGGTGATGAGTTGCCCCTATCTTTAAACCTACTGGAACCCCTGTTTCTTCCCGGAGCTCTCTTACCAGTTTAATAAAATCATCTTTCGTATTCACCCCGGGGAGCCGGGAATGTATTAAAGCATCCTTTCCCTCTTCCAGCTGATAGACTTCCCTGTACTCTTCGCCTATATTTTTTAAGGCTGTCCGCTGCGGTGTCGAACCTTGGGCGCCCTGGCCCAGCTGGATCTCTATGGCGTCCAGTCTCATGTATTTATCCCTGCTGTTAAGCCACCCGCCCCGGTTGTACTGCCCGATTAAAAGCTGTGCTTCTTGCCGCTCTTCCTCCATAAGACCCGCCTCACCGGTATTGGTAGCGGTCCCGGCCATTGACGCGGACCTGGCCAGGGCAATCTTGGCGCTCTTGCTCAAAGCGCCGCCAAATGACATGCCGGCTATCATCACGGGTATGGAAATGTTAAGCGGTTTTTTGGCCCTGTTCCCTATTTTAACAGATGTATTTATGCCCACGTCCTCAGGTGTGGGAAAACGAAAAAGGTGTACGGGGCTAAACAAAAGCTTTTCCCACGGGGAAAATTGGAGATAGCTGCCCAGAGGGCGCGGAACCGGAGTCCCTTTTGCAGCTCTTAAAGCTATTTCGGCAAGATTTATGGGGTTAACTTTTTTCAGCGTGGGAACCATTTCGTATATATTTTCAATATACTGGTCTCTGGACATCGTACGCACGGCGTCATCAGCAACTTCATTAATGACTCCCCTGAAAAGCCTGGCTAATAATCCCAATTATTTGACCTCCTATTTTCCTGGCATCGTTTGTTGGATTTCTTCAATTTTTTGCGCCATAGCGATGCAGAGCTGTTTTATTTCACCCAACTGCCTGGCGCTGCTTTGTTCAGCCACAGCAATACTTACTAGCTTCTGGTCTTCATATTTAGTCAAGTCATTGTAATGTTGTCTTTCCAATTGGGCGAGAGTCCCAGCCACAGTTTGGATCCTGTTTAAATCTGAGCGAAAAGATGCGAGAGTTTCCGGCATGTTTGGCAGTTGTTCCATTTCTTAACCTCCTGGTATTTTTAATCTTTAGCATTATAATTACCTGCATTAATGGTATCAATCGTGGGATTTTATACCAATTTTGAGTTTCTGTTTGTTTTTGCCAATAAATCTGCGGTCTGGATTACCTGGCAAATATTAATAATTATGCCTTTTAGTATATTTATACAAGATTGGATGAAGGATCTTAACAAAGGATGTCAAATAAGTAGCAAGAGATTTTTAGCTTTTGACATTGGAGGGAAATTATATGTTAGTACACGAATTAATCCTTACGGGAGCCGGAGATAGAATCGCCATATATGAAAAAAACGCAGTGTACAGTTACGCCCAAATGCAAAAGAAGGTCGGTCAATACCGTAATTATCTGTATTCCTTAGGGGTGCGGCCCCATGATAATGTAGCTTTGAATGCTAAGAATTCAGCGGAATTTATCTTCAGTTATATAGCTATTGCCGGCCTGGGAGGTGTAGTCGTGCCCCTTAACACAATGCTCACACCTCGGGAAATTGCTTTTGTGCTCAAAGATGCGCAAGTCAAACATATAATAGCAGACAGAGAATTAGATTTATCCAGTCAGCTTAAAGACACCGCGCCGCCCGTTCAGATTTTAATAACTGACCTTGAGAAAGAAATAAGCGCAAACAACTATCCTGACCCGCCGGCGATAAGTGTCAGAGACTCCGAACCCTGTGTAATCCTGTATACTTCCGGCACTACCGGAAAGTCAAAAGGAGCGGTGCTTTCCCACAGCAACCTGGTCAGCAATGCGGCGGCCTTCTCAGTAGCAACAGATACCGGGCCTGAAGATAATACTCTCAGTGTACTCCCGATGTTCCACAGCTTAGGCTGGACCTGCTGTATCGGAACCGCTCTTTACAACGGCGCCTCAGTTACCGTAGTTGATACCTTTTCGCCCAAAGATGTCATCGCTACTATCCGCGAACGGGGCATTACCGTTGTGATAGGCGTTCCGGCCATGTTCAATTTTTATACTTCTCTGGCCAAACCTGAAGACCTGGCCGGGGTACGCCTTTTTATCAGCGGCGGCGCCTCTTTGCCGCTGGAAACCCTTGAAAAATTCCATGAAAAAACCAAAAAACATGTTATAGAAGGCTACGGCCTTTCCGAGGCCTCACCGGTCGTGTGTTTCAACCCGCTGAACCTTACAAAACCAGGTTCTATCGGTGTGCCAGTGCAAGACATTAAGGTAAAAATCGTGGATAGCAGCGGCAGGGAATGCGCCAGCGGTGAAATTGGGGAACTGTTGGTGCAGGGACCGAACGTGATGATTGGTTATTATAATTTACCGTCGGAAACCGCTGAAGCCCTCAGGGACGGCTGGCTGCACACTGATGATTTGGCCTATAAGGATGAGGACGGCTACATTTTCATCGTTGACCGCAAGAAGGATATGATCATAGTCAGCGGTCTTAACGTCTATCCGCGGGAAATTGAAGAAATTCTGTACCAGTATCCGGCTATACGAGAGGCGGCGGCAATCGGTGTGCCTGATAAGAGCCGGGGGGAATCGATACGCGCTTATGTGGCGCTTCATGATGGTATGACACTGGATAAGAAAGACCTGATGGCTTTTCTTAAAAAAAACCTGGCTCCGTTTAAAATACCCCGGGAGATAATTGAAATTGAAGCGTTGCCGAAAAACTCCACTGGAAAGATATTAAAAAAAGAACTCCGCAATATCGCATCCTAATCAGTTCAGACATTTTTTGTGCGGTCGGATCCGCACCTCCGCTAGGCCATTCCATGGACATTCCTCAGCGCGAAGAAATACCGCAAAAGAGATGTGCTTCTGTTTCCCGTGCAGAGGCCATTTTTTTCTGCAAGGCTAATGCGCTTATTTCTTATGTTTTGCTGCACGCGGGCCGTTACAACATTTATTTACTTTTTATACCATTAATCTGTTATAAAAAACGCTGGTTTGCATCAGACTACTGCCAGGAGGTGTTTAACATGCTAAAATATCAATATCCCGATCATGTGCAGAGTACTGTAGCCGGCGGCCATGGAACAGGAAAAAGAACAGAGGAGCTTGAAGAGCTTCAGTTTGCTAAGGATTTATATGATAATGGCGCCTACACAAACGACATACTGGGTATCTAGGATAAGCAAAACTCCATAATGCGCCGGCCGTGACAGGAATGCTGCTGTTTGTCCCTGACATTTATACTAGTAACATATTTGGCGGCCGGCCTCCATGTTTATTAAAATAAAGTTTATATTAAAAATGTTTATTAAAAATAAAAGTCCCGCCTTAAAAGGCGGGAAAACAAGGTGTAGGGGGTTGGTTATCCCAACTGCAGTTTATTATATCTGCCGCGTATTACGAAATTCTTATTAAAATGTTAAAGTATTATTAAAACGCATGTTTTTCTCTAATAAAAAGCTAGCTATACTTATATTAGATTAATCTCGACATTTTTCCCGAAGGAAAAGCTTAATTTAATATCAAATATTGTTATTATCTTCACCCTAGAGAACTAACTAGTTGGCTGTCGGGGACAGTCTTATTAATATATGCCATTCATTAAAATTGTTCTGAAATTGCTATGTCTTATTAAACACTACAGAGATAAATTATGACTTAAAGGATGATTAATAATGCAATATAAGTTCTCAGATCTCGTAGATATTCAGCGCCTTCAGAAATTGTTGAATTCATTTTATGAAGCAACAGGAATACCCCATGGCATTCATGATGTCGACGGCAACATCCTGAGCGGGGCAGGCTGGCAGGATATCTGCACCAAGTTTCATCGCGTGTGTCCACAGATTGAATACAAATGCAAGATCAGCGACAGCTACATATCTGAACACCTGCATGAAGGACCTTTTATCGGGTATAAATGTTTGAACGGCCTTATGGATTATGGCACTCCGATCATTGTGGAAGGGCAGCACCTGGCAACTATGTGTTTAGGGCAGTTCCTGCATGAGCCACCAGATGAGGAGTTTTTTCGCCGGCAGGCGCGGGAGAACGGATTTGGCGAAACTGACTACATCGAAGCGCTCCGCCGGGTCCCGATCATTCCTAAGGAGCGCGCCGAATCAATTATGATCTTTTTCTCTCAGCTGGCACAATTCTTAGCTATGCTGGGGTTGGAGAAGAAAGGCCAGCTGGAGTCTGCGGACCGGGCTTTAAAATTATTTATGCAGCAAAAAGCCCTGCTGGACAGCATTCCGGATATTGCCTGGCTCAAGGACCGGGAAAGCCGCTTTATCGCCGTCAACCAACCTTACGGACAGGCCTGCGGCGTGGAGCCGGATAACCTCGTGGGCAAAACAGACCTGCACATCTGGCCAAAAAAACTGGCTGAAGGGTACATGGCCAACGACCGGCAGGTGGTCGATTCAGGCCGGATGAAACGGGTTGAAGAACTTCTGGTAGACCGGCGAGGGTATCAATTCTTGCTTGAGACTATTAAGGTTCCAATTTTAGATGAAAACTGGTCGGTCATTGGAACGGCCGGCATCTCCCGCGATATTACCGAACGTAAGAAGCTTGAGGACGAGTTAAGGAGACACCGCGATCACCTTGAAGAACTGGTCAAGGAACGGACCAAAGATCTTGAAACGGCTAATCTGGGACTGCAAAAAGAAATACTTAATCGCCGGCGGGCTGAGGAAGCGCTTGAAGCCGAGCGTCTCAGACTCTTTTCGCTTCTTGAAAGTATGCCTGCCACTATCTGCCTGATTGCGCCCGATTATTCACTGGTCTTTGCCAACAAAAGAATTCGTGAAAACTTCGGTGAGATAAAGGGAAGATCCTGTTACAAAATTTTTAACCAGCGGGAGGTTCCCTGTACAGATTGTCCCATTCAAATCGTAATGAAAACTAATACCGCAAAGCGACGAAAATGTATTGTTTTAGGGGATAAAATTTACCAAAGCTATTACTACCCTTTCTATGATATCGACGGTTCTTTGCTGGTATTGGGATTGGGAATCGATATTACCGAGCAAAAGCGTTTGGGAAAGGAGATAGCCCGCCTGGACCGGCTAAATCTGGTGGGGGAAATGGCTGCCGGCATCGGCCACGAGATCAGAAACCCGATGACTACCGTGCGCGGCTTCCTGCAAATGCTTAGGGAGAAGGATGACTGCGCCAGGTACAAAGACTATTTCAACCTGATGATCGAGGAACTGGACAGAGCCAATTCCATCATCTCCGAGTACCTGTCTCTGGCTAAAAACAAGCCTGTTGAATTAAAGATGCAAAGTCTTAACAGGATAATATCTGTTATCTTGCCATTAATAACAGCGGACGCGCTGGTTACGGATAAAAACATAGAAATAAAACTGGCTGATATCCCCGAGCTGTTCCTGGATGAAAAGGAGATCCGCCAGCTGCTCCTCAACCTCGTTCGCAACGGGCTTGAGGCAATGCCCCCCGGCGGGCGTTTGACAATAAAAACATCTGCTGACAATGGCGAAGTGATTTTAGCAATACAGGATTGCGGAAAGGGAATAGACTCAACTGTGCTGGAGAAAATAGGCACACCGTTCTGCACCACTAAAGAAAACGGCACCGGACTGGGACTGGCGGTATGCTACAGCATTGCTTCCAGGCACAACGCCACGATAAATGTGGAAACCAGTACGGGTGGAACAACCTTCTACGTCAGGTTCAAGGTAAAGCAAATAGAAGAATTGTTATGTAAACAAATCACCAGGCAAACTCAGCACCGATAAAAGTATGGTCTGAAGGTTTAATCTCTCCCCTCGGTTTAGTATCGATCCAGGCTCGGCGCGACCTGGCGGCCATTGGCCCGGTCGCCCAGATGTGGTCTACCCGCCAGCCTAAATTTCGTTCAAAAAGATTCGGCCTCCGGTAGTCCCAGAAGGTGTAATGGCCTCCTTCTTTTACATGGAGGCGGAACACGTCAACAAAACCCCATTCCTTTACATACTGAAGAGCTTTATGCTCTTCCGGATGAAAACCTATACGGCCGTAAAGTTTTTTAGGATTATGCACATCTATCGGCTCCGGCGCTACATTGAAATCGCCCATCCAGATCAGGCAGTCATCCGGTTTAAAGCGGTTGTCAAAATACTCTCTTAGAGACCTGATCCACTTGAGCTTATAGACAAATTTGTCGCTATTCGGATCACTTCCCTGCGGCACATATGTATTCACCACGGGAATTCCCTTCACAGTAGCCTCAATCAGGCGCGCCTCATCTGCCTCCGCCCAGTCTCCAATTCCGGTGTGCACTTTTTCCAGCACGTGCGGGCTGATAATAGCGACGCCGTTATACGATTTTCGCCCGTTAAAGACAGCATTGTAGCCCTTCTTTGTAAAATCCGCGAGCGGGAAGTCTTTATCCTCCACCTTAGTTTCCTGCAGGCACAGCACATCAACTTTCTCCCTGTCCAGCCAATCCAGCACCAGTGGCAGGCGGGCCCGGATTGAGTTTGTATTGAAGCTTGCAACTTTAAACATGGTTTAACACCAACCTTCCAGTTAGGCGCACAAAGGAATGGGGACACACCTCTTTTATGGGTATTCCTTTGTTGACGAGGTATGTCCCCAATGACGCGCCTTGTTCGATTGAAATCGAACCTGCATCGCTTGATTTTTTCATCCTCTGCCGGCGCCGCGTTAGCAGCATGGATTTCTAATATGATTATTCTCATCCGCCGCTAATGTTCATACACCCAGAAACCTTGACGGCCAGGTCTTTGGGTGTAATTAAGGGCTCTATTTGTTTTATTTTTACTAGTCCAACACCATGATATTGTCCACAATCGGGTCAATGGTACCCTGAATTGTACATCTTTCTTCCTTGAGCATCTTTACGTAATCAATAATGTCCGCGGTAATGATCTCTCCCATGCTGACCAGGGGTATTCCAGGAGGATACACCATGACCATTTCCCCGGCGATTTCTCCAGCGCATTGTTCAAGCGGAACGGACCTTTTTTTACTGAAGAACGCGTCTCTTGGCGGCATTACTACCTCCGGACTGAACTGGACCGTTTCTATTCTTTTTACTTCTTTCTTTTTGGCGCGAGTGGCGATGTCCCGCAGGGCAGCCACAAAAGACTGCAGGAATTCTTCTTTCTCTCCCAGGCTGATCACGGCCAGAATGTTGTACATGTCCGCCAGCTCGATCAATATGTTGTAATCTTTGGCCAGTATTTCTTCCACTTCGTACCCGGTCAAGCCCAGTTTTTGCACACTCACCAGGAGTTTTGTTTCATCGAAGCTGAATTTACCTGACCTTTCAAAATAACTCTTATCAGGGGCAAATAGACCGTCAATTTTATTGATTTCTGCCCTGGTCCGGCGTACAAGCCCCAAAATCTGGTCAAGCATCTGCCTGCCGTTAATCGCCAGCTGCTTTCTAGCCACGTCCAGAGAACAGAGCAGGATATATGACGGGCTGGATGTGTAGGTAAGGTTAAGCACCTGTTTAATATAGTTTGGATTAATTTTACTGCTGCCGACGAGGAGCGCGGAACTCTGGGTCATGGAACCGCCGGTTTTATGCAGGCTGGCTGCGCTCATATCAGCCCCGGCCGCCATGGCTGATATCGGGAAATACGGATGAAAGCACATGTGGGTGCCGTGCGCCTCGTCCACCAGCACCGGGATACAGCTGTCGTGTGCTGTTTCCACAATTCTCTCCAGTTCAGAGGCCACACCGTAATAGGATGGGTTTATGGTCATAACCGCCTTGGCGTTCCGGCTCTTTTCTATGGCTCCCTGCAGTCCTTCCGCCGTGATGCCGGTGACAATACCCAGGTAGTCGTCAATTTTGGGCAGAACATAAACTGGCTTGGCCCCGCTCAGAATCAGCCCGTTAAAAATTGACTTATGGGCATTTCTGGGCAGTATAATCTGATCACCGGGTGTGCAGGAACTCATAATCATGGCCTGCACGCCGGAAGTCGTCCCGTTAATCAAGAAATATGCATGGTTGGCCCCTAATGCTTCTGCCAGCAGTTTTTCCGCCTCTGCAATAACTGAGACCGGGTCCCAGATCATATCGATGCCACGGGTCTCGTTCAGATCCATTTTAAGGACGTTTTCCCCGACAAATTCCCTGTATTCCGCTAAGCCGTATCCCTGCTTGTGGCCTGGTATCTGCAGTGGAATCGCGTTTCTTTTGACATGATATTTGACAGCGTCAAATAGTGGCGTTCTGTTCTGGTCAAAATTCATTTATTCAGATCATTCTCCTAATCTTGCTGCGCGGCAGCATTTTTTTTACGCATATTTTCAGATGCTACCAGCACCACGATCGGTGTCTGCTGGTCGTCATTGCCATGCGGGTTATCTTTCAGATAACTGGTCAGCTCTTCCGCGTCAACACCGTCAGTCGCGGCCAGGATGTCCACTTTACCAATGTCATTAATATCTGTGATAACCGCGTCGACCCCGGTGACCTGCTTGATCCGCTCCACAATTTTTTGCGTGTTTTTGGGGCCCAGTACAATATGCCGGTCAAAAGGCCACATTGTACCGGCAAAGTCATCTATCAGAGCCAGATGTCTGCCGGCAACCCGATAGAAATCCCCCCTGCGGCCTATCAGCCGGCCCAGGCCGGCTGCCGCCACCCCTAACAGAAATCGAGCGGTACCGACCTCCTCCATGGCCACCTGCATAGAAGGGGGTGCAGCGAGGCTGCCTTCCTTGCCGGGAAAGCGGCACAGGATTTTGGCCAGTAGACCCGGTTTAACCGTGTCCGGCAGGATCGCCCTGCCCTGGCTGATGGCTACAACACTTTCAGCGATGGCGACAATATCGCCCGGCGACGCTATCTTGCCGGTATACTTTTCCACCACATCGACAATATCGTCTTTTTCAGTGATGATATGAGTCCTGATCGGCAACCTTCCAACTAACACTTTTTATCCCCCTCTTGCATTCAGCCCGTCAGAGCGAAGTATTTAATCAACCCGTTCACAATACCCTCAGCAGCTCTTTCTTGAATCGTCAGGCCGCGCAGGAATACCTCCTCCACGATATTCGTGATCGTAACAACCTCTACTTCCACAGCCAGTATTCCTTTGTCAATCCCGGCCAGGCCAGGCTGGGCCGCGGTCCCCCTGTCCCTGACCTTCAACTTCTTAATGATTTCTTCTTGAATGTACAGAGCAAGTTTCTCGCTGTTATTGTCATGTGGCGAGAAAAGAGTGGCAGCTCCCTCAACACTGCTGTCCGCGCTGGCGTTTGTGTGGATGCTGATGTATGCGTCAGCATTTACGTTAAGCGCCAGGGCTGCCCTTTCTTCTCCCGAGATGTCTACGTCGTCGCTCCTGGTTAATGTAACCTCTGCCCCTGTTCTTTTTAAAATCTTTTCAAGATTACTGGCAATCGGCATCACCACGTTTTTTTCCAGGAGGCTTACCGGCCCTCTGCCGCCAAAGTCCTTGCCTCCATGGCCGGCGTCAACCACAATCCTTTTACCGGATAGCAACCCGGTTATAAACGAACGATCCAGGCTCACCACCAGCTTGGCAGGAAAGTCTTGATAAACGGCATGATTAAATACAGCAGGATGCTCCAGCGACATCTGCACCCTAACCGTGTCATGTCCCGTCTGCTCTACATTGATATCCCGCAGCAGGCCGTCATTAACCTCCAGTTTTCCCTCGGGCATGTTTACCTCGGCGCCGGAGCACTCCAGCAAAACACCGCCACTAACCTCTTTTAACGTGTATTCATAGGGTCTGGTAGACTCGACAACCATCCTGGACAACCATTCTCCGCTTTCCCCGTCGACAACTTTCGACCACAGGTTAGTTATTCTGGGTCTGTTCCCCAAAAGCAAAAAGGCTCCCTCCCCGCACAAAATACATGGGACCGTTTTATTATATCAACTTTCTAGAATTCTTTAAGTTAGACAGTTTTCCTTCTTTTTAATTCATTTTGAGAAAAATTTAGTAGAGCCCGTGGAAAAATGTCTGTTTTTTGACATTTAGGTAGGCGCCGATATTTTCAGAGGAAGGAATAGCCGGGCCTTCCGTCTAATGTTAATATATACGTCTAACGGGAGGAATCATCTTGAAATTTTGCACTCTCTCATCCTGCAGTTATGCCAACAGCGTGGTTGTACAGGGCGGTGACACCTGCATTCTGATAGACTGTGGTCTTAGAAAAAGGGATCTCAAACCTTTTCTGGACAGAGTCGGGCTTTCCTCGGGTGATATCGACGCGGTATTGGTGACCCACTGCCACACAGACCATATATACGGCCTTAAATATTTGCTCAATCTTAGAGACATACCCGTATACTCTACCGCAGGTGTTTTAAAACAGGTGAACGGGCACTGCGTTTTTTATAAACCTCCCGGGTTCCGGGTGCTTGAACCATACGTGGAAGGCAAAATCGGCAGCCTGTCCTTAACTCCTTTCAAACTGTCACACGACGTTGAAACAGTAGGTTTTACAATTTCCGCAGGCGGTGAGCGGATGGGTTTCATCACTGATACAGGTTATGTTCCTGACCGTTGCCGGGAAGCGTTTAGTTGCCTTGATTACCTCTACATAGAATCGAACCATGACGTAGAAATGTATAAATCATCAGCCAAACCATGGCCAGTCATCAGGCGCAACCTGGGCCGTACCGGCCACCTTTCCAATGAGCAGTGCGGGCAGGTGCTTCAATCGCTGGATCTGAGCAGGTGCAGGCTGGTTGTTCTTGGTCACTTGAGCGAAGACGACAATGAGCCCGGCAGGGCTAGACAAAACGCCCGGCGTCACCTGGCGCCAGGTATAACTCTGACCAGCGCACCGCCGCGTGTTCCCGGTCAATGGTCAGATAAACTTGTGAAAATATAGGCTTTCATTTTATTAATTACTCTTTACATATTGAAACCTCCAGTTGAACTTTTTATCCTGCAGCAGCTGGAGATCTTTTTATTTTCATGAGTTTAGTTACATTATTGACAGCCTTTACACAAAAAGCCAACTATTAATTGCTTATTTTATAAAAATTAAAACTTATAATAAATTATAATAGGTAGTGTCAGGATTAATACAAAGAGCATTGCCCTACAACACAAATGCCATGTTTTTATAATAGCTTAGCAGTAAGGTTTATTGAGGAGGGCTATTTTTGCTTACTATACAGGCTTGCGTTGGGAGTTTCTGTTTCTTACGGGGTTCAAAAAACTATTGCTTAAATAGAAAATTTAATAGCAGAGTCCCAACTGAATGATAAAGTTCTACTAAAAGGCTGTTTTTGCCACGGTAAGTGCACCTGCGGTGTGACTGTCATGGTCGGGGAAAAACTCTTTACAGGGATTGCCCCAAATAACGTTGAGGAACTATTTGAACAAGAAATCTTACCGGTTATAAAGGGGGATACTGAATGCCTCTAATTAAAACAAATGACGCAAAATGCCGCGACTGTTACAAGTGTGTCCGTTCATGCCCGCTTAAAGCAATTTGTATCGACTCCGGCCCCTGCAATATTCAGACTCACGCCAAAGTCATTGAAGAAATCTGCGTGAAATGCGGCTATTGTACAATAACCTGCCCGCAAAAGGCAAAGGTAGTTAAAAACGATCTTGATGAGATAAAAGACCTCCTGTCAAATAAATCCCTTACAGTTGTGGCCAGTGTTGCGCCCTCTTACCCGGTCCATCTACCGCTGCCCAATCCTTTAGCCTTGCCTGGTCTGCTGAAGGGTATGGGTTTCTCCCACGTGGGGCTGACCGCGGTTGGAGCGGAATTGATTGCAAATGAACATCACCGGTTAAATATACCGGTACCGGTAATATCCAGCGCCTGCCCGGCAGTAGTCAACCTCATTGAACAGCACTACCCACACCTTATTCCGAATTTATCACCTTTAGTTTCGCCTCTGATCGCCCACGGGAAGCTTTTGAAAAAGCAATACCCCGGCTGTGTGGTAGTGTTCATAGGACCCTGCATCGCTAAGAAAGGCGAGATCGTTTCTGACAAGGTAAAGGGCGCTGTCGACTATACCCTGGGATTCAATGAAGTATGGAACTGGTTTGAAGAGGAAGGCACCGATTTAAACAACCTTGAATCCGCGGAATTTGACGGCTATATACCGGGTAAAGCAAACATGTTTCCTGCCGAAGGAGGTCAACTGCTGGCAACATCCCTGAGCACCGATATCATGGACAAAGAGGTGCAGACAGTAACCGGGCTGCAGAATTGTATGGACCTGCTAAATAATTTCTGTCAACTGGATAAAAACCAGATACCAAATTTTATGGAGATGCTGGCCTGCGACGGCGGGTGTCTGGGCGGCCCGCAAGGGGTTACCCGTGACGATATCTATTCTAAAAAGCAAAAATTACTTTATTTTTACTCCCACAGTCAATTAAAAACGAACAAATATCCTGAAACCAGACCAGCTCCGTCACTGCCATCGACGGATTTGGTCCGCACTTTTGAAAACAGGGAAGTTAAATTGCCAGTTCCAAATGAAGAGCAAATAAAGAACATCTTGAATCAGAGCGGCAAGTATAGCCCGCAGGACGAACTAAACTGCGGGGCTTGTGGTTTCGGCTCTTGCAGGGAAAAGGCCGTAGCAGTCTTCAGGGGTCATGCTGAACCGCAGATGTGCATTCCCTACATGAGAAAACGGGCTGAATCCATATCCAACCAGGTCCTCAACGCGATGCCCAACGCTGTGATCATAGCTGATGAAAACCTGGTTGTAACTGAGATCAATCCGGCAGCGTTAAAAATGTTTGACCCCCAAAGCAGGCAGATAATCGGCCAACGGCTTGACCTGTTAATTGATCCAAGAGAGTTCCAGCTTGTCTTAGAAGAAAAGAAAGCGGTGGTAACTGATTTCTGCATCCTGAAAAACAGGACTATCACCCGCCAGATTATTTTCCCGCTGGAAAATATGGTAGCAGGTATATTTGCCGACATTACCAAAGAAATGAACCAGCAAGAAGAACTTTTACATGTGAAAACTCAGACTATTGATCGGGCCCGGGAAGTGATTAAAAAACAAATGACTGTATCCCAGGAAATAGCGGGCTTGCTGGGGGAAACCACCGCGGAGACCAAGATCCTTCTGAACCAGTTAATAAAACTGATGCAGGAATAACGAAAGGACATTTTTGTAAATGCTATTTCAACTGGATGTTGGATACTCTCAGCTGAATAAAATAGGGGAAGAACTGTGCGGGGATACTATTGAAATCGTCCGCGCCGCCGACTCCTCCATTATTGTATTGGCTGATGGGCTGGGCAGCGGCGTGAAGGCCAACATACTGTCTCGGATTACCGCAAAAACAGCCGCCACAATGTTAAAAATGGGCGGGCAAATAGATGATGTTATAGAAACCATGATTGAAACCCTGCCTGTCTGCCGGTTGAGGAATATCGCCTACAGCACTTTTTCAATTCTGCAGATATTTGACGACGGCCACGCCTATCTGGTTGAGTTTGACAACCCTTCCGCCTACTGGGGGTATGACGAATCACTGCTGCATCTGAAAAGAGTTGAGCGCCAGGTCGGCGATAAAATAATTAAAGAATCTCATTTTGAAATAGGCGTTGGCCACTGGCTCGTTCTATTAAGCGACGGCGTCCTGCATGCCGGTCTTGGCGGGTACTGGAATTTCGGTTGGGGCGAAGAACATGTGGGCAATTATATAAGAACTCTAGCCGGAGGCGGGTACACCACCAATGAATGGGCGGAAAAAGTAACCGGGATGTGTAATAAATTCTACAGCGGCGTAGTGGGTGACGATGCCAGCGTTATAGTTGTAAGGCTTAGAAAATTAAGAAAACTTACCGCTCTAATCGGTCCACCACGGAACCCTGATGACGATGTAGCAGCCGTAAAAAGCTTAACCGGCGCTGAAGGGGTTAAGGTTATCTGCGGTGGCGCCACCAGCCAGATGGCAGGCCGCGTACTGAAAAAGGAGGTCTTGGTAAACCTGGCGGATATGATATCTGATGAAGTTCCTCCCACGGGGCAGATTTTGGGGATTGACCTTGTTACCGAAGGGGCGATAACGCTCTATCACACCCTGCAGCATCTTCAAGAGGATCATAAAAAACTGGAGGACATCAAAGACGGTTCAGGCCGTTTAGCTAAGGCGCTGTTGATGGCTGATAAAATCCATTTCATCGTGGGCCTGGCCATTAACCCGGTGATACACGATCCGGACTTCCCCGTACCCTTTGCCCTGAAGCATCAGACTGTCAAAGATATAGCAGATACCCTGGAAAGGTTAGGCAAGAAAATAACAGTGAAATATTATTAGTTTATGTCCCCCCAACTCCAGCCGCGCTTTCTCCAGCCACAAAACCGGAAGACCACGCCCACTGGAGGTTGTAGCCCCCGCAGTCACCGTCGATATCAATTACCTCGCCGGCGAAATACAATTCTGGCACAATTTTTGACTCCATGGTATTCCAATTAATCTCTCTCACGTCCACTCCCCCCGCAGTAACCTGCGCTGCCGGCCACGAGGTGGTCCCTTTGATTTGAAAGCGCCAGTCCTGCAGCAAGCGCGAGATCTTTCCGCGCTCACCGGGGCTGACCTGTCCGGCCGGCTTCTTGATGTCTGCAATCCCGGCCTCCTTTAATATTACAGGCACAAGCTTTTTATTGATGTAACCTACGAAACTGAACACCAGTTCTTTTTCAGGGTTGTCGCTGAAACGTTTTATCAGGTAGCGCTCCAGCTCATCCCGACCGCATGTGTTGATCAGCACCAGTTTCAGCCAGGCTGTTTCACCTTTTCGCAGGAACTCTCCGGCTTTGCGGCTAAGTGCCAGCACCGGGGGCCCGGACGCACCGTATTCAGTAAACAATATTTCCCCTGAGGCCTTTCCAACGCTCTTGTTATTTACAATTATTTCAGCGTCCCCTTCAAACTTAACTCCCTTGATCTGCTTAAAAAATGCTGCCGCCAGCTTGAGCTGGACCAGGGCTGGAAAGGGTTCAACAATACTGTGGCCAAGGCTTTTGGCAAGAGCATAACCGCTCCCGTTCGATCCAAGGTTAGGTGCGGCTTTGCCCCCGGTGGCCAATATAACCCGGTCAGCCTTAAACCCTCCCCCGTTCTGAAAACTAATTAAAAACCGGCGGTCTTTTATTCTAATATTATTGACAGCGGCCTCGCACAAAACCTGTACTCCAACCTGATCAAGCTCGTATCTCAAAACGTCCAGTACGCTCGATGCCTGGTTCGAAATGGGAAAAACCTTCCCGTCCTCTTCAACCTTATGGGCCACACCGAGCCGCTCGAAAAAATCAATAGTTTTTTCAACATTAAATTCTGCCAGCGCGCCGCGGGCAAACGCCGGATTTTTTCCATGGTAGTTGGCTATGCTCAGATTAACATTGGTCAGGTTGCACCTGCCGTTACCGGTAGCAAGTATTTTTTTTCCTACCCTGGGGTTTTTCTCCAGAATAGTAACATCCGCGCCTTTATATGACGCGGCAATGGCCGCCACAATGCCCGCGGCGCCGCCGCCGATAACCGCAACCCGGACTTTAGATTTCCCCGGCATCATAATACTCCTTAAACATTTGAATTATATTTTGATCTTTTTTTTCAAACATTTATACAATGTACATTGAGGCTATGACTTTAGCCGCTATTAAAAATTATGTTATTAATCTTAAATTAACATACCATAGAAATAATGATGTTAATGTTGATCTAATGTTATTTTAATAATTTTTAGGATACTATGAAATTATTATTTGCAGTAAAAAAAATAATTAAGAGAAAAATATCATTATGAAATTAAAAAAAATAATTGCAGGGTTTATTATAAGCCTTTCGGTTATTGGGATAATGCCACCTTCGTCTTCTTTTGGGGCAGAGTCAACATATATTAAAACAAATTACATTTCTACAGCCAGAGGCTTGAGCATCACCAGAGAGGAATTCATGTTGCTGGCAAAGTTAATTAACGCTGAAGCGAGGGGGGAAACACTAATAGGACAGGTAGCGGTTGGAGCAGTTGTTTTCAACCGTCTTAAAGATCCCCGCTATCCTAAAACAATAGCTAAAGTAATTTATGATAAAGACCAGTTTTCCCCTGTAACGGACGGCTCAATTGATCTCCAGCCTAATGAAGAATCTCTTTTAGCCGCGGAACTGGCCTTCAACGGCCTGGATCCGACCAACGGGTGCCTGTTTTTTTATAACCCCGCCAAAGTGGAAAGCGATTGGATTGATAAGATACCAGGAGTTGTTGTAATCGGCAGCCATGTCTTTGGTTAAAGGGCATGGCTTTTTTGTATTGTAATTTATTTACGAGTGCTTTAAGTAACCATTTTTTTTGTTAACTCATATTATGTGGTAAAGATGCAGCAAAATTTCTCAGTTAATTAATGCCAGGCAATCTTTTAAGCTTTAGCGGTTATGCGAAACTGCTAAAAATAATAATTGGGAGGTTGTATTATGGATACCAAGGCTGAAGGAGTAACAACAACCGGCAACTGGGCTTTTATTCTCTTCTTGATCCTGATCCTGCTTGTCTTCGGATTCGGCTTGTTTTTCATTTAATTAATTTGTATATCCAGAAAAGATACTTAAGGAACAGATGGCCATCAATTTGGCCATCTGTTTTTTATTGTTATTTTTGGGCAGGATATGCTAGACTACTAATAACTTATCTTGACCAGAGGTGTCTGTCATCTTGGCGAACCCGAATACAAAACAGGCCAGAGAGCGTCTTTTATCTATTTTAAGCGGGCACGGACCCGTTCCCCTGGAAGTAGTATACTCCCAATGTGACTGCGATTATGATTCCATAGCAGGCGCCCTTTCTTCGCTTATTGAAAAAGAGGAAATTTTAATCGGACGGCTGAAAAACAGAGCCGGGTGGATGCTTGGAGAAAAATCCGTTATTACGCCGAACGGCACGGTTACCTGGCACACCAACCGGGGAGAAATGCGCCGCGATCTTCCCAAAGTGCTTAAAGTATTGAGAAAAAAATACAGCCAGACACAAGATCTCTGCAGCAGTAAATATATCGGCGAGCAGCAGAAAATCATTACAACACTGCTGGATGACGGTATTCCACGCAGCCGTGAGGAGATTATCGCGTCCACCGGTTTGGAAGATATCAAACATCCGGTTTGGCGCAGCTTATGCCGGCTGCCGGACGGGCGGTATACGGTTCCTGACAGTAAAGGCGCCTGGGAAAGCCTTTTACGATACATCGGCGAGAGACCCCGGCGCCACGCAGACTTGCTGCGACTATTCAGCGGGCACAGGGAAATAACTGCGAGGCTTACCGCCGGGATTGACCGGGAACCTTTTATTAGATTGCCCAGAGGGCTTATAACCACCCCGGACTCAGAAGAAGGCAGGAAAGTTTCAGCAAAGCGCGAGAGGTTAAAGACGATCCGGGATACGCTGGATGCCCTGACCCAACCTTTTTTTATACCCGCAAAGCTGGCCATAGAAAATGATGAATTTGCTTATATCGCAAACATTATAGCGGTTAAAGTGAAGTTCGAGGAGAAAAAGTATTACTGCTTGCGCCGGGAGTTTCCCGGTGAGGTCTTTGTCGAACAGCTCGGTGATATATCCGGACGTTACTTTGCCCCGCCGCATGCGGCCAGCGCTCCCGCCTTTCTTAAAGAACACTCTCTGGTTGAAAATGAGGCGGCAAGCGCCCTTGGTTTAGACCTGGACGCGCTGACATATTT
Organism: Desulfotomaculaceae bacterium; assembly: GCA_028709235.1. Lineage (GTDB taxonomy): Bacteria > Bacillota > Desulfotomaculia > Desulfotomaculales > Pelotomaculaceae > Syntrophopropionicum. The sequence continues at coordinate 8,117 of JAQVXL010000006.1, read as the reverse complement.
GGTTAAGTCCGGAGAACTGAAGTATTTTCTGCTTGACGAAAGAAAACGATTTTGGCGGTCTGACATTGAAGATTTAAAAAAAGACAGGGACAGACTCCGCAATATCGCGATGACGCATGAAAATATAAAGACGACTGATGCTGCCGCCCTGCTGGGTATAACTCCCGGCCAGGTCGAACGTCTGGTTGAAGAAGGAAGGCTAATCCCAGTCCTATATGAGAAAACCAACAGCCGTGCTCCAGTGAGCTTGTTAAAACGCAGTGATCTAGAAGAACTGCGCGGTTTAATTCCAGTTATTATATCCGGATGGAGCGCCGGCAGGGGACAAGTCCCGAAAGCTGACCACGGCCTGGTTGTACGGCCTAAGAAAAGACCGCCGCGCAGACAGGAAGCAGCAACTCCGCCGGCTGACATATTGACCTTGGACGATTTTCAAATCGAGGCGGCGGAAGCCCTGCGTGAGGGTCTCTCCGTGCTTGTCTCCGCCCCTACCGGAAACGGCAAAACCCTGGTGGCGGAGATGCTGGCGAAGGATGTGATGTCTCAGGGACTGGGGATGATCTATACGTCACCTTTAAAAGCCCTTTCAAACCAAAAATACAGGGATTTCAGGGAACTGTTCGGAGATGATTCAGTAGGTCTGGTAACTGGAGACATCAGCATCAATCCGGGAGCGCCGATGCTGATTATGACCACGGAAATATTCAGGAACTGGTGCCTCAGTGAACCGGAGCAGTTGGAAAAAACCTCTTACGTGGTATTTGATGAAATCCATTACCTGGACGACGCGGAACGCGGCACTACCTGGGAGGAGAGTATATTATTCGCTCCTCCCCATGTTAAAATTTTAGGGCTTTCTGCGACAGTACCCAATGTGGATGAAATGGCCGACTGGATTAGTTCCGTCCGCGGTGGAAATGTTGTAGTCATTCTAGAGAAAAGGAGGACCGTGCCACTGGCGGTTCGCTGGCTGTTGCCCAGCGGACGAATTGTTTCGGAGAGGGAAGCCCGTGGGGAGATCGGGGATCTGGTCGAATATTCTAAGACCTTACGCAACAGAAGGCACTGGAATGAAACAAATAAGACAGCCGAACTGCCGGAATTATCCTGCAGTGAAATAACCGGGCTGATCCAGGATAAACTTCCCGCCCTCTTTTTTGTTTTCAGCCGGGGACGAACCGAAATCCTGGCGCAAGAACTGGGACATGACTGGGATTTTCTTGACAGCAAAGAAAAACGAATGGTTGAAAAACAAATTAGAGAAGCTGAGGCTGAACACCCCGGCACTTTCAGCGGCCCGGGCTGGCGGAAACTGCGACGGCTGCTATACCAGGGCATCGGCTATCACCACGCCGGGCTTTTGCCCCCGGTGAAATACCTTGTCGAGAAACTCTACTCTAAACGGATGCTGTGGGTGGTTTTCTGTACGGAAACTTTTGCCGCAGGTGTGAATTTTCCAGCTGCCAGCGCTGTTTTCGACTCCACTAGAAAATGGGACGGCCACGACTTCCGTATCCTGCAGAACAGAGAATTCTTTCAGATAGCCGGTCGCGCCGGGCGGCGCGGGTTTGACCAGGTCGGTCATGTTTTTGTCCGTATTGACAGTCGCTTTCCCGAACAAACAGGTTTTTTCCAAGAAAAGGAAGTAGAGCCGGTAACCGGCAGGCTGACTATTTCTCCTAATACTGTACTGAGCCTGTTGTATTATAAAACTGATGATGAAATAAAACATTTTTTAAATGGAAATTTCAAAATACACCAGCTTAAAAAGAGAAAGGACAGCCTCGAGCTGGAAATTAAAATAGTATCGGAAAGAATTTCAGAGCTGTCAGTCTGCCCGGACAGCCAGACCCTGGCCTGCCCTCTGGAGCGGGTGAAAGCCCGCAGGAAGTTGAAGCGGTTCCGCTGGAAAGGCAGAAACAAAGAAAAAGAACTTCTTCAGAAAAAATTGTCTTCAATTGCTCCAAAGAAATGCCGTGATCCGGAAAAATGCCGCGTCACGACTGAGAAACTAAAACAATCACAGAAATTCTTACGCCTCCTTAAGGAAGAATACAAGGTAGTTTCAGAAAACGCCAACTCAATTTTTACTGAGTATAAAGAAGTACGCAACCTTCTGGAAGAGCTTGGTTACATGAAAGAACGTGAATTTTACCCGCGGGGCATATTTGCGCTGGAACTGCACGTGCAGGAAATATTGGTTACTGAACTGGCTTTTTCAGGCTTGTTGGAAGACGCCGACCCAGCTGAAGTTGCCGCTGTCATGGCTGGTGTGGAATATATCCCGGGTAAGAATATACATGTGGCCAGGTTGGACCTGCCCGCGCTACATGAAACATCTTTAATCAGGCGCAACTTGCTTGAGATGGGCGTGCCCGAGAGGTTCTGCATCTGGTCCGGCGTGCCCGGCGCACTGGCTCATGCCTGGTATAACGGAGCCAGCTTTAATGATCTTCTTGAAATGTCTTCACTGCAACCGGGCGATATATTTTCGCTCTTCAGAAGGGAGATAGACCTGCTCCGCCAGGTAGAGCGTGCGGCGGCGGGCAACCCTGGCCTGGTTGAAAGACTGCAGGCTGTAAGGAATCGTCTGGACCGCGACGAGGTGGCCCTGAGCTTCTAAACAACTGGGACATACCTCGACTACAAAGCCAATCTCCAAACAGAGGTGTGTCTCCGTTCCGCTTAGATCACCTGCCCGGTAAAAGCGCTGCGTGTAATGCTGCATTTCTCGCCAAAAATCTGGCTGTAACGTTCGCAGGCACGCTTGTTGGGATTAATTACCACGATCTTCCTGTCCTTATCCGCCGTGTTTAAAGACCTTTTTATTGTAGCAATTATTGAAGTATCGGCGAGAGCCAGCGAGTAGCCTATAATCACCAGGCGATCAGAGTGGCTGATAGCCCCTCCCGCACTGTCCCAAATATTCTGCAGCCTGCTTATGCCATAAGATTTATACAGGGTTGGCGCGATAATAACGGCCTGAGACTTCTCTCCCCGGCAGTTTAAGCAGGGAATGACGTTGTTCTCTTGAAACAGGAGGTGGGCCACTTTTTCCTCGTGCTCCGAAATTTCACCGCAGAGCGGGCATAAGGACCAGTTCAGTGAGCCATGCAGCTTGTAGAGGGGAATCTTTTCTCTCGATGCAAGATGCTCGCTGTGTTTACCGTAAAAACCGTATTCAAGGCCGTAACCTGCGGCCCGGATCGCTTTATCCAGGACAATGTCATAATTCATCGAGATAAACACCGGCAGTTCACCTTCTTTTTCTATCACCCCAGAAACAAAGGAATGGTGTATCCCCTGATGCGGCGGTAGCGACCTGTCCAGGGTCATGCTGATCAGTTTTACCAGAGCCGTCTTCAAGTTATGGAGCCTTGGCCCGGAAAAACGCCTGGAGAAGGCCTGGTTATGCAGCAAATACCAGTCCACGATATTAAATATTTCATCAATGCCCGGGTACTTGTCCAGCTCCTCACCAGAACTTATTTTGGTGCTGTAACCGTAAAAGTGCTCCAGGTACTCCCATACTATCTCCAGGTCCGGGTCATAGTCCTCCTCCTTAAAATAGCGGTAAGCCACGCGCAGAAAGTTGCGCACAACAGGCGCCCCTTCTGCTGCGGACGCGCCCGCGCCAAAAATATAAACAGTTTTCAATGCGCTAATCTCCCAAAAAAGATTTTAATTCACGGATAACTTCTTCCAGGGTGACCGCCCTGGCCTCGCCCTCGGAAATTGGCCGGCCAAAGGGCAGGGCTTCCTCTTTCCCCTTTTCCCGAACTTTTTTCGGCAGCTCAGCCATGTTTTCAAACCATTTTCTGGCTATATAATAGGGTGTGTGAAAACAAAACCGGTGCTCACCGTATACCACCCTGAATTCAAACAGGCTGTAGTAGTCCTCTTCCTTGCGGCACTGCGGGCAGCCTCCATGATTAATTTTGTATTTTAAATAGCTGAGGCCCATACTTTGGGCTTTCACCCGACACCCGGCGCACAGCAGGACCTTCTGCCCGCCTTCAATAAAGACAATATCCAAACCTTCCACCGCTGAAAAATCACTCACGAACTTTTTTAAAACTTTTTCTTTTAAGTCATATAGATATTCTTCCCCACCCTTGGCATAATGGTTCAGATGGTAAAGAAAAAATGACGCTCGCAATAGCAAAGCCGCTTTTTCCGGGTAAAACTCGAGAGAAAAAAGGAATTTCTTTTTTATACCGGTGTGCCTCAATGCTTTTCCCGCATCATCCACCCTTTTGAACGCAGCCTTTCTTGCGCCAAGACGCCTGTTCTCCTCGGAATGCCATTTTCTCCGCAGTTCCGGCATTCTCGGTAAAAGATCTTTCACTGCGCTGCTGTCAAAGTATAATTCCTCCCCTGCTTTATACCGCTTTGTTTCCTTCACCTCCAGGACACCTTCCCGGACCAGCCTGCGGACGGAGGACGGAGTTATCCCCAAGATTTCACCTACCTCGGCTGCCGACATGTTTTTTCCGCTCAAATCCATGCGTAATCCTCCCCACAGCGAAAACAACATTTTCATATTTATTTTTATAACTTGCCAAACGTTATAACGATTCTACCCAATCTCCCGGAATAATATCAAGTCATAAAAGAAGATGCCCGTTAATATATAGAATCGTAAGAAACATTTGTCACAGGCGGAGAGTGCTCATATGCGTGATTTATCTCAGTTTATCAACAGTTCCGAGATCCTGAGAGAGTTAACGGGGCATACTTATAAACCTCTTCTGGCTGTCCTGGGACCCTTTAACTCAGGCAAATCGACTCTTTTAAACAGCCTGCTTGGTTTGCAACTCAGCCCGGTGGGAGTCCTGCCCACAACTTCCCGCCTGATATATTTTGACTACGGCAGTTCCTTCAGAGCATCAGTATATAACTGGCACAGAAAAGAAGTATTTTTTCAGCCGGCAGAACTGTACTCTTTTCTGGCTAAAGATAACGTTTCCGGCGGCCGGGTTGAGATCGAGATCCCGACGCCTATTTTAAAAAAGTGCAGGCTTTTAGACACTCCCGGCATAGATTCTCCCGACAGGGAATCATTAAATGTCTCCGGACTGGCCGCCAAAAAAGCCGATAAGATAATCTACCTTTTCCACCAAAGGGGCATTGATAAGAGCAGCCGGCTTTTTTTATATAAACTTGCTTTACTCTGGAAAACAAAAAGCCTAAATGATATTTCTTTTTGGCTGAACTGTAATCTGGGCATAAGCGACGGCACTTCACTTGAAACTTCGCGTTCAGCGCTCAGGGAAATATTTATGAGTCCGGTAAGAATTTACACCATTAATACTCTGGTGCGGGAAAACATTGAAACACTCCGTCTTTTTCTGGAAATGCAATTAGCCCGGGAAAATTTCCGTCAGGCTGCCGGGGAACTAAGAAAAATTGACGCCGGTATTCCGCGCAAATTAAAAAAAGTTGCCTCAATTAAAGATGAAGCGCTTTTCCTGGCCGAGTTTTGGAGTATACAGCAAACTATCCGGACAATTCTGGAGGCTGGACGGCTCATCCATACAACACCCTCTTTTGTTCAAGAAATGGATCACAGGCTGGCGGCGATGAACTCAGTAAACCTTTCAGCAAACCTTATGGAAACAGAAAAAAAAGCCGGCGGCACGACATACCGCCCCCGCACACAAACAATTAGAGAAAACCGGACAGCACTTCTGGGCATAACCAGGCAGCTTATAAACGATCCTGTGATTAAAGAATATATTGACCGGCTGAGGCTTGCCCAGATCTCCGGCTTAATCGCATCTGAACGCTTTACAGTGACAGTTGCTGGCGGCTTTTCAACCGGCAAGTCAACTTTTATCAACACCCTGTTAAAAGATGATATCCTTCCTGCCGCTGACGGGCCAACTACATCCGTGATTACCAGAATTATGCATGGTACCGTCAAAAAAGCAACAATTCACACACCCCTGCAAACAACTGTGCAGGTCTACGAACAAGTTGGAGACAAAGCAGTCTTGAACCGGACTGCGCTGGAGGCGCTGGAAAGATGGATAACTGTGGATGGATCGGGCATATCACTTCTAGAAGCGTTTATTGACGGGAGTTTTAAAACCGTTGAGCCTCGGGAAATGGCCTTACTGCTCAAAAGAACCAGGGAATTATTTGCTGCCGGCGCTTTCGCCAGGACTACCCGTACAGCTCAGCCGTCCATCTACAGGCGTATACCTGTCAAAGCGTTACAGGGCGGCCAGGCGCCGCAAAAAATAAGAGTAACATTCCAGGACCCGGGCGCCAGGGAATTCGACATCTCGGAACCGGCAACTCTTCAGCTCTTCTGGGATGCTATGGGGCCGGACTGTGCGCTTAAGGTCAAAGAAGTGGAAATCCAACATCCCTCAGAGTTTCTTGAACTGGCGGTGTTAGTCGATACACCCGGACTGGACTGGATCCAAAGGCATCACCACCAGAATACATCTTTCAATATAAAAAACAGTGACGTCTGCCTGGTTTTTCTGAACGGTAAACACATCTTAAGCGATATTGAAAGGGACAATTTTGATTCCTTGTTTTGGCTTAAGGATATGGAGCATGTCGAAAAAAAAGAGTTATTAAAAGACAATGAAAAAATATTTTATGTGATCAGCTTTGCCGACACCCTCAGCCTGCCCCAGCGAGAGATAGTTTACAACTATGTTATGAGCTTCCTGAAAAAATCAACCTTCCATGCAGCGGGAGAAACAAAACCCAAAATATTCATGTTCTCCGGTTTAAAAGGTCTCACCGGCAGTGAAAGCGGGATCAGCAGTCTTTTGAAAAGCCTGGAAGAGGTCGTCCTGAAATATCGCGGCAGAAATTTTTACCTGAACAGGTTAAACGACATATATTACATTCTTGACGCGGCTACTCAAAAAATAAACAGTACACTCCGATCAGGTCAGCCGGCTCATGGTGAGAAAATAATGCTGCGCGCTGCACTGCAAAGCTTAAGGGAATACAGATCCCAGATTAAAAACGTCCGAAACATAATATATGATACCGGGAGGTTTGTAATAAATGGAAAACGCAAGACATTTAGACGAGCGGCTGAAGAGGATTATACGCGAGGTCAGCATTCGGACAGGCGGTGAAATTAATAAAACCCTGCTGCATGATTTTGAGCACAGCACCCGGAGCATCCTGGAAGAACATTGCCGGCAGGAAACTACCAGGTTCCTGGCGCTGTTCAAAAATGCTGTTGACAAAATTTAGCTAAAAAGGAGGTGTAAAATGGAACACAAGATAGAACGGGTTGTGGTTGAAAAAACCGGGGACGAGTTGATACAAAAAATGCTTGGTGACATTCTTTTAGGACTAAAAGCAAAAATGGTACAGCCTGTCATGAACGGAAACGCTAAAATAGCCTCCCGCCTGGAAGAATTAGAGGCTGGAAACCAGGTAAGAATCGCAGAAATATTAGAAAGGCTGGAAACGCTGGAAGGCGAGGTGCAAAAATTACCCCTGGTTATACTCACCGCCATCAGGGACGCTATCAATCAGGCCGGCGGAGGGAATCAAGATGAAAACTGAAAAACTTCCGGAGCAATCTGAACTGGTCAGGTCGCTGGCATCGACCATACACAGAAAAATGGTAGCTCCCTCCGCTGACAGGGTAGATATAGTTAACAAGGAAATTCAACAAATTAACCATAAGCTGGCCATGCTGGAGAAGGAACTTTCTCAACTGGACAGCTTCTGCCGGATGACCCGGTTTTTAGCCTTGTCCCTGGCCTCCGGCGCCGTCCTCCTGGCACTCTTGCTATACTATACAGCACATTAAAAAACGGCTCTCTGTGCCGTTTTTTAACCGTCTTTTTTTCCCCGGTCATTCCTCATCAGGGCGTAAACGAATGCGCTCGCCCCAGAAATAATCAGAACCTTGACGATAAAACCCATTGTTTCCGCTTTAAACCTTGCTTTTTCTTCCTTCAATTTTACTGCGGGATCTGATTTTAAATCTATATAGGTACCCTTCATACGTGATCTATTAACCAATAATACTACTTATTTGGTATTTAATCCCTGAGAATTAGCTTTAACCCAACTTGACAGCAGGCGCTTTCGATGGATGTTGGGATCAACCCCTTCTTCCATTAAGA
>JAQVXL010000051.1:4508-14335 GCA_028709235.1 Desulfotomaculaceae bacterium | reverse complement strand
GGTCCCATAACCCTTTTGACGAAGTTTACGGGGTGAGCTGCTTGAGGGAAAACCTCACGAGCAGTTCTTATGGGGAGGGGTTGGAAACGGGTCGACAAATGACACCGCGCCAGTCCTTTACCCGACAGTTGCTGTTTAAAGAACTAAAGAGTACCTATGCGCTAAACCAGATTAGCAGCTCGAAGCCGGAAATCATGGAAGCGCTTATCTTAACGGCAATATTGACACTTATTGTCAGTAGGAGAATCCTGTCGGTAATGCAAATGGCCTGCCCGGATCGAGTAAAGCGTATGACCACGTTGCGATGGTCTAATGTTTTCGCAGCAGGTGCCTATAGAACACTGGAAAAAGTTTTAATTGAAGCCGGCAGGGATCCGGATGCTTTTGGGCTTTTTGAATATTATTTTGCGGAGGTTTTAGACCCAAACATTAATAGAGACAGGCTGATCGACCCCTGGACTTCCTATGAACCAAAGTAAATTCCGATCCCCAGATTTGGTACTATATGGGTTGTAAGTTTAAAGCTACGAATGTAATTTTATATCTGGTAATTCTCTTCTAAATTGCTTAACCGATCACGCATGTACGGTGTATGGGGATTTTATCATGTCCGCTAACACATACTGTAAGATATGGACATGGGTTATATCCTGTGGGACTTCTTGAGTTTTTCTCTTTGAATCGGAGAAATTGCTATTATGCAATTTCCTCAACATAAAAAGGGCCCTAAGGCCCTAATTTAGTAATTATTATATAAATCAATCACTCGTAAGTCTGAAATTCTTTATATATCCACCATTCCTAGTGTATAAACCCAGTGAATTACCTTTGATTTCCTTTATTGTACTACTAAACATATAATCGTTATCAAGATATACATCTACAGTATCGCCTTTAACCTTAACCATTAATATATAAGTTATGAACGGTTTATTATCAGTGTAAATACGCTGAACAGGTTCCCAGTTACTATTGGTAGAAGTTTTAACACATTGGGCATAATATTTATCTCCGCTTAAACTTAGATCACCCATATAGCAAATTGTTGGGGGATAATTACTCTCACCATCATAAAATAATAACACACCTGCGTCTTGAGGGCTATCTTTCTTCCAATTCCAAAAACCGACTTCACATTCAATGGTAAAATTTTCAGATGTAATATATTCGGATTTTAATGGCAACCAACCTTGACCAGTACAATACGCACCATAATCTGTTGTAATAGTCCAAGTTCCTCTAGCATTAGATATATCCCATTTTTCACTTAATGGAGAAGTAAAATCATCATAAACAACAGTTCCTCCAGAACCAATATATATTGTTCCCGTTGATGCATCCCATTTTACAGGTTTGCCAATTGCTTCGGTTATATACCTGAGAGGAACATAGGTTCTATCATTATATACAAATGGCCTTTCATCTAGGGGTGTTTTATCCACTCCATCGATAATAATCCTTTTTACAGTATGATAATTTACAGATATAGTTTCCATTAATCCTGCGGCACTACTTATTGAACTAGTATTTATTAATACCAGTGAAAAAAATAACGCTAAACAACTAACACAAACAACTTTGATTTTCAAGCAATCCATCCTCCTTATAACTTTTTTGAAACCATCACATCATAGTTGACTTTTTGCCTAATCCCCCTTATACACCTCCTCACCTTATAAAAAATAAAACACACCATAATATAAGGCCTGCCGGTTTCACTATAATCTATAAGTAGCACTGTACAAAGGTTATTAATAAACTTAACCGATATTTCCTGTCCCCAGGATCTCCCATATGCTTGCCTCCTCGGCTAATTCTTATAATAATAGCTATATTGTTCCACTTTTGATGAAGGTGGATTGTGCAATGAGGTTTAGCCAGTATCTGTCATTACACTTTTCGACATTTCTGTCACGTTCTCCTTTTAACTGTTCTTTTAATAAAAGATAATTATTGACCTGCGAATAGGTGTTTGCCATAATACCCGAGAACAATTGTTTGGGGGGGTGTTTTGTTTTGACCAATAGAGAGTCCCAGATATATAATGCAATCCGCAAATATATCGCTATCAACGGCTATGCCCCGACATTACGTGAAATCGGCCAGGATGTCGGCCTCAGCCCTGTGTCAACGGTCCATCATTATCTGAACAGAATTATGAGCAAAGGGTATATCACATACAAACCCAACCAGCCGCGCACGCTGAGGGTGTTGAAAGTAATGGCCGGCAGTGATTCTGAGCTCCAGACAAGGGTGGACACTGGTTTTTAGCAAAGTTCGCGTAAACCATAACAGATTTTATATTGTGTCAGAGTAAGAGCGCGCTCATAATGGGCGCCCTTTTTTATTTGGTGCGCTGCCGGATGCAGACCCGGACACCGAGTACATTTATACTAATTTTGCGTGAAATCTATTTGGCGGGTTACTAGCAAAATCATGGAGAAAAGCTTAAAATTTGGAGGAAATTTGGGGTATTTGTGGAAGATTATTCTTAAGTCCTGATGGTTAAGTATTGTTGTGATAACAACGAAATAAAGGGTATACGGTACAAAATACATAAGAAGTTATACTTTTTGAAAAACTTGTTGCTTTACTAAACATGACTGGCTAGAGCAAGCCGGCGACAGCAAACCACTGGCTGAGACTGAAGGCATCAAGGCTACCAGCGAAAAGCTTTATGCAGGCATCATGGAACTACGGCAGGTTCTGCAGAGGATAGCAGAGTTTGAGGAATTACAGCAAACTTTACTAAGGTCTTTGTCAGCGCTACAGGAGGAACTTGCCAAAACAGGCCTCACCACTTTGGAAATAAACGAATTTATTGAGTTGGTCAAGGCCGAGACATTATCCGGCTGTAATAAACTGTTAATGGATTTAAACAGGCTGGCCATCACCTGTGAAAAACTCGACCTGTCAAGGCACCGGTTGCTGTGGCGATTTCTTTCCATATTTAAAATTGATTATGACAAAGTTCATCGGAAAAGACTTGGAAAAAGATTATTGCTGGCGGGTGTGCCGGAAGGCTATCTGCATGGTTGTATTATGATCAATGATATTGGGATAAAGGTCGGAGTTTTTATCAGTATCATCCAGTTCAGGATAATTAAAATTAAACTCGATCAGGTGGACAAGGACCTGCAGGAAAGGGACAAGGCTCAAGTCTGCAGAGAGCTGGAACGGCTGCAGAAACAAAAGATCGCTAATGACCGGGAACTAAACTATTTATACTCCCTGAAAAAATTCAAAAACTATCTGCCAAAATATTTACCCCTGGTTCATCCTTCACCATTAAACATTGGGTGGTTAAAACAAAACCCCTGGTTTGAAGTTGAAGTTTTACCGGTTTTAAAGAAAATAGTGAGGAATTCTCTAAAGTAATTAACGACTCACAGCGTGATAGACGATATATTCCAATTTATCGAAGAAACAAGACCTCCTATGACTCGATAGTAAGAGGTCTTGTTTTTCGACTGTATTGCAAATTAATCAACGTAATTGATGTTTGAGTAATCTTCGATCCATTCCATACCGGGAATCTGGTCAGGGCCTTCATAACCGATAATCATTCCACATCGTGGCTTGAAACCTTCTGGGATGCCGATTTTCTGAAGCAATTCCGGCTTTGCGGTAAATGCCAGAAGAAAGCCTGCAAGATAGCAAGTGCCAAGTTCGAGTTCCGTAGCTGCAATACACATATTCGTTGCGGCACAAGCAGTATTTGCGGCACTAAATTCTCCATCTGGTGCAGAGAGGACAATTAGAACTGGTGCACCATACAATAGTTTATATCCGGGAATGGCAAGACGTTGTTTTAAAAAATCATTGTCGGATTTCAGACCTGCTTCAGTTGCGACGTCGTTGATTTCTTTAAGTAGGTTAGCATTTTGAATGACCGACATATGAATTGGACCGGCATTAGGCGCCTTGTTTCCATACTTCAATATTGTCTTTAATTTATCCGCTTCAACCGGTTTATCGAGATAACCTCGAATGCTCTTTCTTGCTTGTAACGCTTCTAATGTGTTCATGTTCGAACCTCCTTGATTATTATGTTTTTGATTAGTACAATTACTGTACTATATTACAAAAAGGCAACAACTATTGCAAACCGAGGAGATTTATAAAATGCTTAACTCAATTGTATTCTACGGTGAGCGTGGACTGGTTAACGGACTGGTGTTGGAACTCAATGGTAATCTTGACCTGAACTGAGAAGGATAGACGATATGAGAAAACGGTTGAATCTATTGTGGAATCAAGAAAAAGACTATATGCAGCTTGCATCTGTCAACTGCAAGGTCATCAGTGAGTATAACGAAAAAATACTGTCCGCGCTGACACTAATAGGAGGATTGCTGATGCTGCTGCCGCTGTTGGCAGCGCCTTTCAGTCACACTAAGACAAGTGCTGTTTCCGCCTATTTTCTGACAGCCACACTCTTTTTCACTTTGTTCTTTATATTTAAGCTTTCTTTTATGAAAAAATACGCTCTTATAGGTCTATATGTCAGCTTTTCCGTCTTATTTCTATTCGCTATTTATCTAAGTGTAATTCACTCACCCAATATGCGGGCGACAATTCTACTGGGAGCGTTTTGCATTATGCCGCTGGGTTTCATCGATCGCCCTGCCCGTATCAACCTGTTTGTGGCTTTTTGGTTTACGGTACATACGATTTTGGCTTTTTACCTGAAACCACAATATGCCCTCGATGATACAATTAATAGCCTGTGTTTTGCTATTCTCGGGTGTTTTATTGGTAATATAATGGTATGGGTTCGTTTAGAAAGTTATGAGGCGCACCGCTTGCTGACTATTGAAAAAGAAACTGATGTGCTGACAGGTCTTTTTAACCGCCGCAAGCTCTTTGAAACGCTGGCGGCTCTGGAAACAACAGGTGTAGAAAAACCATCCGGTATCCTGATGATTGATATCGATCACTTCAAAGACTTTAACGACAACTACGGTCACGCCGCCGGCGACAAGTGTCTGGGTCGTTTGGGAGAAGTGTTTACAAAATTCACACAGGATTTTCGGCTATATTTCTATCGCTATGGTGGGGAGGAATTCGTCGCAATGGCATATGGATATGACGCGAAAGAATTGCTGTCCATCGCAGAAAGCCTGCGGATTGCTGTACAAAGCATAGATATGGACGAGTATCGCATTACCGTCAGTATCGGAGTTGCCTACTGTGGCGAAGAACAAGTTCGAAATTATGAAAATATAATTGATCGAGCGGATAAGGCTGCTTATGCCGCTAAGCGTGCAGGGCGGAATAAGGTGTGTATGGAGCAAAATGAAATTACATCCATGAGGGGGTTAATATAATGCGACGTTGGACTAAAATAGGAGTATGAATATAGAGGAGACAAAAGAGGAGTTCCATTGATGAATCTGCTTGAAAAATTATTTGGTTATGGGAAAAAAATATTAACTGAGACAGAACTGCATCAGGTTATTAAAAAAACGGATTATAGCCTTTTTCACCATGCGGTTGGGAAACTGGTGGATGATGGAATTCTTGTGCCGGTTAAGTCTGCGGGATTGAACGGCAGGCTGCCGCCTTTGTTCAATAAATATCGCTTGATCAAACCAAAGGAAGATTATGCGGGATATCTTGAAGCCATACGTCATCTTAATCCCGCCTTAAATATTTCAGGTTATCTTAAAAGGCCGGAACTTTATAAAAAGCACCGGGAGATTGTAGGTGGCTTAAGCCGGTATCTTTGGAACTCGGCGGGGTTGCTTGAAAAACCCATGTCGCGCAAGGAACGGTCATTTTCGGTATGGGGCAGGGAAAAGCTGCTTGATGAAAACTTTGCCCTGGTAAGGGAAGTCTTGAAATTCAGTGGTCTGGGGGCGGATTTCCTGAACTATTTTGATACGCCGGAGCCTTTTTTTGAGTATGTGCATGCCCGCCCAGAGCATATTACCGTACTCATTCTGGAAAACAAGGATACCTGGTTTACCTTCAGAAAACTAATGCAGGATACCGGTAGGAACATAGTCGCCGGCACTCCTGTGGATGTGCTTCTTTACGGTGAAGGCAATAAGATTTCCAAATGTGGCGCTCTGGAGGAATACAATGCAAGCATGCTGGGGGGCAAAGGGGGACAAAAAGGGTGCTTTTATTATTTCGGAGACCTGGATCTGGAGGGAATCCGTCTGTTTTTCCGGACCAGGAAAGTCAACCCTAATCTCGATATCAAACCTTTCTCCGGTTTGTACCAGCTCATGCTTAAATTGGCTGAAGGCCTGGAACTTCCAGAGTCGCCGGATAAAAGAGATGTGACAGTTCCCCTGGCGGAATTTACTGCCATGCTGGGATTTGACAGCACCGGCGTGCTGACAGCTTTTCTGGAAAAGGGCAGATACATACCACAGGAGATAGTCAATTACCAGGTGGCAGCGGGTATACTGGAATAAGTTAACAGCTTGGGCACCCGGAACCAAAGGTGGGGGTTGGAGCAATGGATGTGCAGGAGTTTGAGTTTCTCGAGGGTTTTGAGAAACGGATGCAGATTGTGGCGGCCATAGACTCGATTGTAAACCGCGGCAACCGGAAGATGGACATAGAGAGGCTGCTTGAGCCGGGACAGCTTGACAATATTATCTTTTCCGTCCTCGTATTTATCATGGAAAGGACTCTTACCGAGGATGAGGAATGCACTATAGAAAGCATATCAACTTTTGTGACCGGGATTATCCCTGGATATGGCCTTAGCTTTCCCTGGGAGACCACCCGCCGGCTCACGGAGTACATCATTAAAGATATCCTGCAAAACGGCGGGGAAGCAAGGTACTATCCGGTAATGAGGTATGGGAAGGGTATGACTCCAACCCGGATCAGGCTTATTGACGACAAGCTGAAGGATAGCGACCGGGGCTATGTGATGACCTACCAGCTCACAGACCAGGGATATGACTTGCTCTTTAGAACGAAGGAAGTCGAACAGGAAATTAGCTTCACCATTGAAGAACTGAAGCTGCGCGAACTGATCAGGCGCAAAAACTATAAGAAGGCCATCGGGCAGAGCGGTAACCTGGTACAAATGATCAGGCAAAAGAAGAACGATATCAGGCAGTTTATGCAAAAAATACGGGAAAATATTTACGACGTGGATATTCAGGAGTTTGAAAAGCTGGTCGGCAGCACATATACTTTGCTTGAGGAAGAGTACGGCATCATGAATGAAATCCGGGGTATGATCGTGCTGTCTGAGGAACGACTTAAGGAAGAGGAAGCTTCCAGAGGAACCCTGGATGAGGAGATGAAGAAAGCGCGGTCAGAGATCTCCGTCATCAGAAGAAACATTAATACCACCATCGACGAACAGAAAGAATTAATTCTTGAACGACACGGCCTGTCAAAGATATATAAGGAAACCATAGCAGACTCTTTCGCGCTTTCACTGGCCAAAAACTATGACTTTGAACGGGAAATCTTAGTGCGGTTGGAAAGATGCGATGAGAGCGTCATCCCCTCCCTGTGGCAGTTGTTGAATCCCCTGTTTATGCCCAACCCTGACCGGAAGCTTAACCTGCTGTCATTGTTTGAACGTCAGGCCCGGCTCAGGCAGGAGGAAGAAGCGGTTGAGGGCGTCTCCATTGAGGAACTGGGAGAGGATACCGAACGTTTAAAAATCAATAAAGCCAACGACGCCAATACAGAATTCATCCGCAGCATCCTGGAGTTCGCAGCGGGTAAAAGGGCTGGATTCAGGTTTGGGGCGCTGTTTGAATATCTAAAAAGCCAGGAGGACATTTTTAACCTATTGGTCGCGGATGACCTGGTTTTCAGATCGATGCTGAAGCTTTATGATCTCAACATTATTGATATCGAAGCGTGGCAGGCGCAGCACGATGAAGTAGTGGCCAACGCCACCGGAGAGCTGGATGTCAGCTTTTGCCTGTACCGTATTGAATACGACCACCCGGATTTGTATGGGGTGAAAAAGATAGAAGTCAGCAAGCCGGATGAAAGCATATTTGAGGAGGAAATTAATTATCGTGAGGGAGATGCGATATACAGCAAGCGCATTGCCATCAGTGATTTTATGATCGAGGTGAGCTTTAGATGAGCCATTTAAACACCGCGATAAAGATATTTAAGAAATTGCTGGACAGGGGGCAGATCGACAGAGAAACAGACGAAGACCTTTTTCTTGAGTTCCGCAATACTGAGGTGCGGTCGATCCTGGCGGAATTGGAGGACGAGATGGACTTCAGGATCGTGGAAGCGTCCAGTACTTTATACTTGGTCCCGGACAGCGGCAACAGCCTGCTGGGCTTTACAACCAGGGATTTCAGGGAATGGGTTGCTTCCGATGCCAGGCTTGTTGACGCCTATTTGCTCTGCTATATTTCCATGTTCATTTTATACCTGTTTTATGGCAGCCGGAACCGCAATCCCAAGCAGCGGGAGTTTTTGAGAATAAGCAAGTTGATCGAGGAACTGGACAGGCGGTTTGCTATGGCCTTTGAAAACAGTGAACAGGCAGCTGTACTTGATGAAAATTACGCGATCAATTTTTTCAGAGTGGCGGAACTGTGGGAAAGCAAACAGGATTATGAGGAAAAAGGCCGTAAAACAAAAGCAGGCACCATCTTGAGCACCTGCCGGCTGCTGGAGCGGGAGAACCTGCTCAGGCTGGTGGATGAAGACCGGGAGATTCGCACCACCAGGAAGCTTGACGATCTGATGCTGAATTATTATCTCAATGACAGCAGGGTAGAGGAGATTAACGGTTTGTTTGAAGGAGGGGCTTAAACAGGATGCCCAGAATTAACCGGATCAGGATTGTGAACTTTTCTTACAACAATGATTCCCGGCGCATTCTTGATGAAACCTTCAATTTTCATGGCGGGGAAAATGCTCTTTTGAACCTGGCCAACGGTGGCGGTAAAAGCGTGTTGGTTCAGCTTTTTCTGCAGCCGGTGGTACCGGGTGTTAAGATCCAGGGCCGCAACATAGCTGGTTTTTTCCGCAAGAAAAAGCTGCCTGCTTACATTATGATCGAGTGGAAGCTTGATGGAGCAGGCGGGTACCTGCTTACCGGTATCGGGATGGTGTCCGCGGAAGCGCCGGGGGCAGAGGACGAGAAGAACCGCGTCAGGTATTTCACCTTTACCTCAAAATATACCAGCGCCAACGCCTTTGATATCGCCCATATCCCTTTCGTGAACCGCGACGGCGGTGTACTGGAGGTGAAGCCGTTCCGGGAAGCCAGGGAGATGATGACTGATAAGGAAAGAAAAGACCGGTTTGCGTTCAGGTGTTTTTCCGGTGACGATGGAGAGCACTACGCCAGGCACCTGGCCGAGTTTGGGATAGTCCGGGACGAGTGGAAAAATGTCATTGCCAAGATCAATGACGGCGAAGGCGGTTTAGAGGAAATTTTCCAGAGGTATAAAAACTCCGGCCAGCTGTTGAATGACTGGGTCATAAAAACTGTAGAGAAGTCCATGTTCAGGAATAAGTCTGAGTCGCGCCGGCTGGAGGAGATGCTGGAGAGCCTGGTGCAGGAGGTTGTGGAGAACGAACGGTTCATTGTGAAAAAAAAGCTGTTAGAGAGTTTCCTCGGGAGCTTCCGGGAACAGGTGGAGGCGCTGGCCGGGCTTTTGCAAGGAATTGAAGGACAGAAAAAGCTGTCTGGAAAACTTGCCGCATTGTACGGCTATTTGACCTCTGAAACAGATTCGCTTCAGGACAAGCTTGATCAAAACAAGCAGGAGATCGAGGACTGCAGGACCGAGGAACAATTGGTACACCTGGAGGAACGGTCAAATGATTATTGGCTGAGGCAGTCGGAGTACGAAAATGCC
>JAQVXL010000051.1:0-4408 GCA_028709235.1 Desulfotomaculaceae bacterium | reverse complement strand
GAAAATGCCGAGGCCATGAGCCGTGAGACAGAGGAAGCGCTGCAAGAGGCCAGGAAACGCGAGAAAATTATGCGGGCTGCCCGCCTGGCCGAAGAAATCCGCCGCAAGGGAGCGGAGTTATCAGGGATAGAGGAGAGGCTGTCGGCTGCAAAGGAACAGTATGATGCTGACGGTCGGATAGGCAGTCTGGAATATTCTCTGAAGCTATTGTTTGAGGAAACCCTGCGGGAAATTACTGCCGCTCTTGCCCTTCTGCATGAAGGAAAGGCGGAAAAGGACAGGCTGCTGGCGCAGGCCGGGGAAGATCTGCGGGCTGCAGATAATGAAATAAGGAAACTTGACCGCGAGAAGGGGCAGCTGGGAGAACGGAAGAAGAGTTTTGAGAGCGGCGAAAAGGAAACCATGCGCAAGCTCGGTCTAACCCTGCGCAGGAATCTCCTGGGAGAACTGGATCCGGCAGAAATACAAAAAACCAGGTTAGCCCTGGAAAAGAACGTTGAAGAACTGAGCGGGCAGGGCAAAAGGCTGGAGGAAGAAAAGGCCGCAGGTGAGACGCGCCGGCAGGATATTGACAAGGAGGCAAATGAACTCCAAACTGCTTTTACAGAGGGGAAGGCAGCCTTAACCGGCATTGACCGGGATATACGTGACTATGGGCAAAAAGAGCAGGAGATAAGGGGCATTCTGGAAAAGTATGGTTTCGATTTTGATTGCAGGTTTGATCAGGAGCGCCTTGCGTCCGCCTTCGGGCAGCGGGTAAAAAACCTTTCGGGCAGGCTGGATGAGGCTGCCCGCATACGTGATGATGCTGCAGAGTCGCTCTCTTCGCTCAAAAACGGGAGATTGCATACACCTGAAGAACTGGCCTCCGTATTTGCCGGCCTGGACATCCAGTATGACACGGGAGAGGCATATCTGCTCAGCCTGCCGCCGGAGAACCGGCAGAAAATGCTTGAGGGCAATCCGGTCCTGCCCTATGCTTTCATCATGTCCAGGACGGATATGGACCTGGTGGCGAACTCAGTTAACAGTATGATTATGCGCCGGGTGATACCCTTGATTGCTTATGAGGATCTGGGAACAACTGTGCCTGGCGATGGAAGATTAGCCCGGATCCAGGAAGGAATTACTTTTGCCTGTCTGTATGAGGGCAGGATGTTTGAAAACGAGAGTCTGGCAAAACTGGTGGCCGAGCTTGAACAAAAGCGAGAAGTTGCTCTGGAGCAGCATGCCCATTTATCGACCGAACACACGGCAGCGGTGTCTGACCGGTCAGTTTGCGCCAGGTTTGATTATAAAGCTGATTACCGGTACGAGCTGGGAAAAAAGAAAGATGAATGTGAAAAGCGTTTATTGGAAATAGAAAGCAAGAGGTCTGCCCTGGGAGAAGAGAAAAGGGGACTTAAAAAGAGAGAAGCAGAACTTGAGCAACAGATTAAGGAATTGGATGCCGCTCTGCAACAAGCCGGGGAAGCCGTACAGCTTTTCGCTGGTTTTATCAAAAAGGAAAAGGATTATCAGGACTGCCGTGGAAGATTGGCTGCTGTTTATAAAAGCATCAAGGAGTTGGAAACCAGGAAGACGCGACTGGCGGGCAGTCAGGACAGTTTACAGAGAGATATCAGCGGGATCGAGCGGCAGGTTTGGGAGAGAGGAAAAGCACAGCGGGAAGCTGAGGCACAGTGCGGCAGCTATAAAGATGCGCCGCCAGCGGAAATTATCGAAGGAAACACTGCTGAACTGGAGGAAAGGTTAAGGGCTCTAAAAGAAACATATAGCGGGGAAATCACACAGTTGGAAAGACGTAAAAAGGAACTGGCAGGCGATTGTGTTGGAAAACAGAGAGAGCTTAAGAAGTTTGGATTAGAGGAAGAAGAATATACCGGTGTGGTCTTTGATGAAGAGGCCGCTGAGCGGTTTGGTCTGGAAATAAAAAGACTTAACGAGCTGTTAAAAGAGAAACAAGAGGAACGAGTTGTAGCGGCCAGCAAAGAGGGGGCGGCAAAAAATGCTCTTGATAACGCCCTCGGTGAGATAAAAAGACTGGGTATCGAAAATCCATTACCCCCGGAAGATATCAAGGGTGATTTTAGGGAACGGCTCAAGATGGCACGCTTTCGTGTTAAGGAATTAGAATCGAAGAATAAAAATATATCCGATCGTATGCTTGGGTACAACAGGATCCAGGGGAAAATAGAGCAACTGGTAGCTCCGGGCACGGTTGAACCGGAAAAAGGTTTTATCCCCGAACCGGATATCGCCGCTCAGGCTGCCGGGCTTGAGCTGGCCTTTCGTAAAGTGGAAGGAGAAAACCGTGCGGAGGCGGACCAGTTAAGAAATAATTATTACGGGCTGAAAACGGGTTACCAGGAAAAAAACATCATCACCGATAATATCTTTAAAGGGCTCGACCCCCTCTGGGACAAGGCCGGGATGGAATATGACGGGTTTTATTACCTGTATGAACGGATGGGCCAGCATGCGGAGAAACTTAATGAGTTGATTACGGTGTATGAGAGCCAACTTGCCAACCTGGAACGGGATAAAAAAGATATGGTTCAGCAGAGTTATCTGCATGGCCTGAGGTTCTATGAAGAAATTCAGTGGATATCAGATAACTCCAAGATACGTCTCCAGGGAAGAAGCCGGCCGGTGCAGATGTTGAAGATAGATCTGCAGCTCGATGACAATGACGCGGCCAGGCAGAGGATGACAGAATACATTGAAGAATGTATCTCCAAGGTAAGAGAGAAAACCAGGCAGGAGAAGAGAGATGATGAAGTCAGAAAGACAGTGGCCAGGCTGATGTCCAGCCGCGAACTGCTCAATGTATTTCTGGGCAATCCTTATATTCCGGTCAGTGTGTTTAAGATTGATTTGAATATGCAGAACAGCCGCTTGAAGCTCTGGGAGGACGCTGTGCGTGAAAATTCAGGCGGTGAGAAATTTGTGATCTTTTTTTCCGTGCTTTCAGCCCTGATGACGTATACCCGAGCCCGGGCTATGGAAGCGGTGGGAGCGGACGCCGATACCGATACACGGGTTCTGGTGATGGACAACCCCTTCGGGCCCATATCCTCGGAACACCTTTTGAATCCGTTGTTTGAGATTGCCAAAAAACACCGCACGCAGTTGATATGCCTGTCGGACCTCAAGCAAAACTCGATTATGAATTGCTTCAACCTGATCTATATGCTCAAGGTCCGGACCAACGCCATCGGCAGCAATGAATATCTGAAATTTGAGGAAATTATCCGGGACGAAAACAGTGTTAAAGATGATGAGCGGCTGGAAAAAGCCATATTCCGGGCTTCGGATGTTAAACAGATATTCCTGTTTGAATAAATGTGACCGAATACGGGATCTTTATGGCGCTCACTAAAGGTAGCGGAGTTCGCCAATGTTGCTTAGACGCCGGGGCCAAGAAGGTGTTCCTGCTGCATCGACTGCCGACATCAGCACCGTGCCCCTGGAACTTTTCGCCAGGTTCCAAATGTCCTTCTACCAGTCCCCGGAGGGCGCGGTTTTTAAGGCGCTGGGGGTGGAGTAGGGGGGCTTCTGGCAAGCGGCATGTCTAGTCCATCACACCCAACACTATACCATATTATTGACGGTGTAAGGCTGTCATGATAGCATAAGATAGATAAAAATTACAAGAGGGTGTAAGATATGTACACTGTCAAAATTTCTTCCAGGGGTCAAATAGTGATACCGGCAGAGGCCAGAAAGAACCTCAATCTTAAAGAAGGTGATATTCTCTCCTGTTATGTAGATGAAGGAAAAATCATTATAAAAGCCAAATCAACTAAAATTAAAAAAGGGAGCGTCGATGAGACATATGGCCTGTTATCAGATTTGGATTACGACCTGAAAGACTATGTTGAACAACTTCGTAAAGATAGCGGAAGAAGGCTGGATATCTAATGAAAGTAGTCTTCGATACCAATATTATTATTGACCATTTAAAAGGCTTACCTGAAGCAAGAGAACAATTGCGGAATATCGAAAACGGTGTGTTTGAAGGTTATGTTTCTACAATTACGGTAATGGAATTATTATCTTCTCCCAGAATATCTGAACAACGTTATGAGGCAATTAGAAATTTGCTCGAAGCCTTCGAACATATAGCTGTAGATAAGAAAGTTGCAACTATCGCAGGTAAGTTGTTATCAACGTACCGTGCCTCACATGGCATAGAGCCTTTGGACGCCCTTATTGCTGCAACAGCCCTGGCTAACGAGGCAGTTTTATTTACCCTAAATAAAAAACATTTCAGGTTTATTGCGGGTTTAGTCAGTATGAATCCGTATTTAACTGAAACATAAAATTAGTCAGTGTCAACTTACCCCTGGCTAATTGCCCGGCAGCAGCAGGCGGAACTGGACAGCATGGCTATCTTTAATATCAA
>JAQVXL010000119.1 GCA_028709235.1 Desulfotomaculaceae bacterium | reverse complement strand
TCTTCTACAGAACGGCAACCTTTAGTTAGCTCTCTGATTGTTTTGTCTTGCATGTCTTGCATAAATGGTCATCTCCTTTATTGTTAAGTTTAACCATTTACACAAAGTAATTTACGTTCTCTTTTTTTTTGCAAATAAGTCTATTAATCTGTAACTCTATCGACACAGCTAAGCTCAATGTAATACCTGGTTGTTTCTTCAGGTGTGTATTTCATTTTGTTATCAATCCACCATTTTACTGTTTCGGCAAAACTACCTACGAGATGATTTAGCACGAAATCAGCAGGGGCATTCACTTTTACTTCATTCAGATATTTTGAGAACATCTCTGTAAGGTATCCTTTAAAATATCTCATAAAGAGTTCGCCGCTTTCGCAGGATAAAATACCCACAATGTTCTTTTCACTGTCCTTCAAATGATGGAGGATATGTGTGAGCCTTGCTTCAAGGCCGGTGTTTCCACCCGAAAAGTCATGGGTCTTTTCCGACATGAGTTCATCCGAAAATACATGGCTGAAGATATCGGTACACAGTGTTTTGAGTAACTCGTCCTTTGTTTCAAAATGAGCGTAAAAAGTGCTTCGGCCAATATTAGCCTCATCAATGATTTCCTGAACCGTTATATTGCTGTACCGCTTTGTTTCAAGAAGTGTACTCAATGCCTTGAAAATAGCGTTTCTTGTTTTCTGCTGCCTTCTATCCACTGCAATTCCTCCTGTACAAATATAATCATAGTGTTCCGTAACTTACAGACTGACCATTTTGATTATTGAATATCGTATCACATGGCCATATAATTTAAACTAACAATATGTTCGCTAACATATGAATTGTACCATTATTTGAATGACAAGGCAACAGGAGGGGTTTATATGACAAAAAGATTAAATGATTTTTTAGCTGGTGTCCCTATGACTATAGTGGGCGGCGTTTTTCTGGTTGTAAGCCTGATTCTTATGCTAATGAAAATAGAAGTTCCAGTTGATCCGGCTTGGGTTTCAGTTATCATCTGTGGGCTCCCGCTTTTATATCTGGCTATATGGAGAATCATCTACAACAAAGGCATGAGCAAAATTTCTTCCGCGCTTTTGATTTCTATAGCCATGATGGCGGCTGTTGCCATCGGTGACGTCTTTGCCGCTGGTGAAGTTGCATTTATTATGGCAATTGGAGCGATTCTGGAGGAAAAAACTGCTGAACGATCCAAAAAGGGTCTAAAGGAACTCATCAGTCTTGCTCCGCAACAAGGACGTCGGATTAATAATGGGCAAGAAGAAATGATCAACGCAGAAGAAATCAAAGTGGGCTATATTCTGCGAGTTCTTCCCGGAGAAATAATCCCTGTTGATGGGAAAATCATCAGTGGAAATACATCAGTAGACCAGGCGATTATGACTGGCGAGTCACTTCCTGTGGACAAGGAAGCCGGTGACAGTGTTTTCTGTGGGACGATCAACCGTTTTGGAGCTATCGACATGGAAGCAACTGATGTTGGCGGGGATAGTTCCTTACAAAAGCTGATTCGTATGGTTCAGGACGCAGAAAATAAGCAAGCGCCCATTCAGCGTATCGCAGATAAATGGGCAACCTGGCTTGTGCCGGTGGCTTTATTTATTGCCGTTGTCACTTATTTCATTACGCAAGATATCGTCCGCGGCGTTACCGTCCTGGTAGTGTTTTGTCCGTGTGCTTTAGTTCTGGCTACCCCTACCGCCATTATGGCTGCTATCGGGCAGGCTACTAAACATGGGGTCGTCGTTAAATCCGGTGAGGCCCTGGAAAAAATGGGCAAGGTAGATACAATAGCCTTTGACAAGACTGGTACCCTCACATTTGGAAAGCTGGAAGTGAGTGACGCCATATCTTTCCCGGAAGAACTGAATGAAAATGCACTATTTGCTCTGGCAGCTTCAGCAGAGGCCCGCAGTGAACACCCATTAGGAAAGGCAATAGTCGCGTACGCCAGGGACAAAGGCATTAATTTGATTGATGCCGAAGGATTTCGGATGGAGGCCGGTAAAGGTATTTATGCTAATGTGTCCGGTCAAGATCTTTTCTGCGGCAGTGAGAAATATTTGAAGGAAAATGGAATTGAGATCCCACTACAGGCTGGTGATACTCTTAATAAACTGCGCAATGAAGGTAAGGCCTCAATTTTAATTGCAGCAGACGGGCTATGCGTGGGTGTGATTGGTCTCTCCGATGTACTACGCCCTACAGCAAAAGAGATGGTCGCTGAGTTGGATGAGATGGATACGCAGACTGTGCTGCTTACTGGGGACAATAGCAGAACGGCTGATTATTTTGCCAATCAAGTAGGCATTGCCTCTGTACGGGCAGAATTACTGCCAGAGGAGAAGGTGCAGAACATTGTACAATTGCAACAGGAGGGTAAATCCGTATGTATGATTGGAGACGGTGTAAATGATGCTCCTGCCCTCAAGACTGCGTCTGTAGGTGTAGCAATGGGAGCAATGGGGAGCGATATTGCTGTGGATGCTGCAGATATTGCCCTGATGAGCGATGACATTTCCAAAATTCCGTATCTGAAACGGCTTTCTAATGCGACAGTGCGTACCATAAAATTTAGTATCTCGCTGTCTCTTTTTATCAATTTCGTGGCAATTTTAATGTCATTTATGGGATGGTTGACTCCTACAACAGGTGCTTTGGTTCATAATGCGGGCTCAATATTTGTAGTACTGATTGCGGCAAAGCTGTATGATAGAAAATTTGACTAGTTTTCTATCATAGACAGAATGGAGATTAAGTCAGAAGAAAAAAATGGCCTTTTGGGGCCATTTTTTTATAAGGATACTTATTTTCCAATAATTACGGAACTTGCCTTTACGAGCGCGCTTACCTCGTCGCCAACCTTTAAACCAAGCCTGTTAACCGAATCGGCTGTCACCGAGGCACACATTTCTTGTCCTCCCACATCGAGGATCACTTCAGCACTGATATCATTTTTCTTAAGATTCTTAATCCGGCCTTTCAGATTGTTGCGGGCACTAATATCCATAATACTTACCTCCCAAGTTAATTATTTCTAATAAATATTATTTACACCGGTAATATGAATTATGCATAGGACGTGGTCCCCAATTATTGGTACGATGAGCGGGTAATCGCTCTATTTTTGTCGGCGAACACTCCGGCGCAAAAACGAATAATATGGAAGGAATAATATCGAAGGGATAGAGGTTGAAAACCATGAATTATAGTGTTCTCCGCGCGGCGATTAGAGATGTCCAGATCCAGGACGAATGCACCGACGTCGTCTACCCCCGGGTTTCAGGGCTTGGGGACGATATGGTTGAGGATAGAATCAACAGGCGAATGTAAAAGTCAAGCACTTTTTTCACGATTTCGGTAAGAACTTTTTTCTCAGTGCGGTAAGCACTTTTTTAGTCGTTACGGTAAACAGAATTTTATCTTGATGGTAAGCAGTTTTTTCACAACTT
>JAQVXL010000050.1 GCA_028709235.1 Desulfotomaculaceae bacterium | reverse complement strand
AGGTCACCCTTGTCCATCCAGGTTTATGCATAAATGATCATGTTATCCATGTGGCGCGTTTTGCTAAATATGAAATACTAAGAAAAGCCAAGCTATCAAGAGTAAACGCTAGTTTATAGAGGGAGGTTTTGTTTTGGACAGGATTAAATTAGCCTGCGAATGGCTATGGAGCGTTTCCAGCAAAGAAAGGAAGTACTACCGGAAGAGATTGAAAAGATGGAGTACATCTCTGAGGGAAAAGCGCTGGCAGCTAAATATTTAAATTGAAATAAACTTTGACTTATTATCAGAGATTAATAAATATCCGGATAAAATAAGGGGATATTTGGTGGAAGAAGCTCAGGAAAATTTTTTAACAATATCCAGCTGCCAGGTGACAGGAAAACTTTTGAAACTACTAAAAAAGCCCTGGCAGGGATTGCACTGCTTAAGGCCAACAAAGAAAACACTCAATGAAGTAACCGGCCAGCTTGAACAACTAACAGGCTTTTGAACAGTTTAAAGAAAGGTTTTCCTTGAGGATGGCTGCTTCAATGAAATCACTGGAGGAAAAAGCCGGAGTTAAAATAAAATTAGATCCCGAAAAACAACCTGGCTTCAGGGAGGAATGGACAAGGGCGGTCAGCAGTATAAACACCCAGTACAACCAGATATTGACGGAGCAAAAGGAAAAACTAAAGAATATTAGATGAATCCTTGACGGTACACATGAGTCGGAAGAATCCAGTATTCCTTTAATGCTTTTTATCCCGCCAGACGCCCTACACCATTTTTCACCTGCCGGGCTTGCCTGCCGGAACCGGCTTGAAAACAAATGATGCGGGGTTTTTTTCAGATGGAGACCCCTTTGCTTCCATGAAAACCAAAAACACAACCGCGCCTGCCAGGGCCAAGCCGGCCGAGCTCCAGAACATGAGTCCGGTCCCTTTTGCCATCAGGTAACCATAAAGAGGAGGGCCGGCGGCTACACCGAAAAATCTCACGCTGCCGTACAGTGAGGTAATTAATCCACGCTCCTTGATTGTAGCGGCGCTTGTTATAAGCATGTTCAAACAGGGTAGTACCAGGCCTGTACCGACCCCGATTACTGAAATGGCTGCGAAGTAAAAGATAACGCTTTTTGCAAGCGGTAAAAAAATCAATGACGCTGTCATTATACTGAGACCAGTTATCACCAATATTTTCATTAGTGCTTCTTTCTTCTTAATGATAAATCCGGTGATAAAAGAAGTTGCGCTCATGAATAATACTGGGATAGCCAGTACCAGCCCTTTAGGGATGCCGTCCAAACCGTACTGCTGCTCCAGGTATTCAGAAAGATAAAATAACACGCCGAAAAGTATCAGCAGCACTATAGCGCCCGCCAGGTAAGAGGAAAGCAGTAGTCTTTTTTTTTCTTTAAATACTTGCGTAAATGATTTTAAATACTGCTGCAGCTTTTGCTTAACACGCTCCTCAGGCTCTTTTACCAGAAGCCACATCCCAACAATCACCGGTATTACTATCAGCGGAAAAAGAACAAAAGCTGCGTACCAGGCCAACAGTCCGATAGCTGCACCGAGTACAGGACTGATAACCTTGCCGAGTCCGTTAGATGCTTCAATTGATCCCAGTGAACGGCTGCGTTCTTTGTCTTTAAAAAGGTCACCGCAGAGGGCCATAGCTATCGGCGCGGTACCGGCGGCGCCGATTCCCTGTATAACCCTGCCAGCCAGGATTAACATATAAGCACTCTCTTTGAGAAATATCGCTGCCAGGGCGGCGATAAGCCCACCCGCACCGTATACAATTAAAGCTGGAATGATGACAACTTTTCTCCCATAACGGTCTGACAGAAAACCAGTAACTGGAATAATTAAGCCGGCCGGCAGGGAGAAAAGCGTAATTATTAGACTTACCTGCACTGAAGATAAATTAAGTGCATTTTTGATATCAGGCAGAACGGGGATCAGCATCGAATTGCCCAAGACCATAATAAGCGGTACTCCGGACAATGCTGCTACTACCAGCCAGTAGTTTTTTTGAGATTTATTGGCGCCTGTGCTTACAGTCATTAATCATCCCTCCGTATCTTTAAATTTCCCTCTGTTTTAAAAAATAATCTTTTAATTATTTAAAAGATTGTGGATATTAAAGATCAAGACAATTACTGTCAAATATGTTTCAAGGGTATCCAATGCAATAAGACAGGTATATAGTATACTTAATAGTGGCAGCATAAAGAGCTGTTCCCATTAACACCATTGTGATTTTATTGGGGGTGGGGTAGATGGATAGGGAACTTGCAATGGAACTGGTAAGGGTAACAGAGGTCGCGGCACTCGCTTCAGCAAGGTGGATGGGCCGGGGGCAAAAAAATGAAGCGGATGAGGCGGCAACCAGCGCCATGCGCCGGATGTTTGATTCTGTTTCTATCAATGGAGCTGTAGTTATAGGGGAGGGGGAAATGGACGAAGCCCCTATGCTTTACATTGGAGAAAAGCTGGGGCATGCCTCATCACCGGAAGTAGATGTGGCGGTTGACCCGCTGGAAGGTACAGACATACTGGCTAAAGGGCTGCCCAATGCGATGTCGGTCATCGCCATAGCCGATAAGGGCAACCTCCTGCACGCGCCGGACATGTATATGGCCAAACTTGCCGTAGGACCAAGAGCGGCCGGCAAGGTCCACCTTGACGCACCTATTGAGGAGACCCTGAGAATTGTCGCGGCAGCCAACAACAAAAGAGTGCAGGAGTGCGTCGTAATTATACTGGAAAGGCCGCGCCATAAAAAACTTATTGACGCAGTGCGAAAAGCAGGAGCCAGGGTAAGGCTGATCGGTGACGGTGACGTTAGCTCTGCCATATCTACAGCCTTTGATGATACAGGCATTGATATATGCGCGGGTATCGGCGGCGCACCTGAAGGTGTAATCGCAGCTGCTGCTTTAAAATGTCTCGGCGGTGAAATGCAGGCCCGCCTTGTGCCGGAAGATGATTACGAATACCAGCGCTGCATTAAGATGGGCATTGACGACCCCAAAAGAATATTAACCATGGAAGACCTCGTCAAGGGCGATGACGCGATTTTCTCCGCCACTGGCGTTACAGACGGGGAGCTTATAAGGGGAGTACGCTTTTACGGCGGTGAGAAAGCTGAAACACATTCAGTGGTAATGAGGGCTAAAACCTGCACCGTACGCTTTGTGAGGGCAATTCATAGGCTGGACCGTAAACCATACCCCTTTCTGAAATAATCCGGTTAGTTGCACCATGATAGAATTTCAATAGGTTTTCTCTGCGGTCCGGCGGCAGGTGATCTTTTACCTGCCGCATTTTTTAGGTTATAATTTTAAAATACTTGGAAAAGTAAATAAATATTCTCCGACGGGAGGGAAAACTCTTGCCGGAGTTTTTTAAATTCGACCAGATCGAATATCACATGGGCGCTGCAGGCCGTACTGTGAAAGTGTCGTCTGACCTGGAAGAAGGCTCAATACTGGTAATTAAAGGACCGTCGGGGGCGGGAAAAACCACCCTGCTGAGGATCTTGGCGCGGCTGTTGGAATGCGATAAAGGCCAGGTCTTTTTGCAGGGGCAAAACTGGCTCTCCTTTACTCCCCAGCTCTGGCGCAGTAAAATCAACTATTTAGCCCAGAAACCAGCTGTTTTCAACGGGACAGTGCTGGACAATCTGAAAAAACCCTTTGCGCTAAAAATAAAAAAAGATATGTTTAATCTCGATGAAGCGATAGACGGATTAAGAGAACTATCTTTAAACGAGAATTTAATACACCAGGACGCCCGTACTCTTTCCGGCGGTGAAACGGCAAGGATAACGTTGCTGCGACCTATCCTTTTCAAGCCGAATATTTTACTGCTGGATGAGCCATTTGCATCCCTGGATGACAATTCCGCCAGGTCGGTAATGGAGTTTTTAAAGAGATGGTTGGAAAATGAAACCGGACGCGGTATCGTTATGGTAACCCATAATGACATATATAAGGATATATCTGGTATTAAAATTCAGGAGCTTGAATTGTCTGAGCCGGGGGTGAATTAATTGGACGCGGGAGTAATACCAATATCCAATACTCAGCTTGCTCTGAGTGTTATTTTAGTTTTGATCACGGGCGTTATTTCCGCAGCCCTCAGGCTCGAACTGCTTAAACCATTGTTATGGGGTACTGTCAGGACTTATCTTCAACTGACGCTGATCGGTTATGCTCTTACATATATCTTCAATATTAACAACCTTATACTTATTATAGTGATAATCAGCCTGATGTGCCTGGTGGCATCGAGAACGGCCGTGCGGGGGTCACCCCGTGCCGGCAGATACTCTATGCTCCTTGGTTTTTTCTCTCTTTGGACCAGCACTTTTCTTGTGGGGACAATAGTTATGGTGCTGATTATATCGCCTGAGCCCTGGTACTCGGCGAGAATAGCCATTCCTATTTTCGGCATGATCCTGGGCAACTCAATGAACGGCATCGCCCTTTCACTGGAACGCTTGTTTTCAGAGGTGAAGTCAAAAATATCTGAAATTGAAGCCTTGCTAAGTTTCGGCGCCTCACCGTGGGAGTCTGTCAGAGACTGTGTCAAGGAGGCCCTGCGGGCGGGTATGACCCCGACAATAAACTCGCTCATGGTTGTAGGACTGGTCAGCCTGCCGGGTATGATGACCGGGCAGATCCTAGCTGGAGCGGACCCGCAGCAAGCCAGCCGTCCGCTACCAGTCGTTGTTATGCTGATGATAGCTGCAGCGGTGGCCATCGGTTGCCTCATGCTGGTGTTATTGTATTACAAAAAGCTATTTACTAAAGAAGACGCAATAGCGCATTATGTTTAAACCATGAATAACAGCAGCTGATAAAATCCGGTTGCCCAATAAACGGGTATATGATAATTTAATACTAAATCTGCAGGAGTAAAAGTCTTTGACAGAAAGGAGCTTTTTATTGGATTACTCATTAGTAAGCAATCATATTGTGTTTGATATTGATGAAATACTGGAAATGATTGAAGAATACATTGAAGAATACTTATTGCTGGAACACTATTTTGAAGATCAGCTGATTGAGTCTAGTATTATATACCTGGAAGATATTGAGGTTGAGTATGATCCCGGCGATACAGGCAGGTACTTTAAGCAGAAGTATATTCAGAATGAAGCTGATGATAAGGAGTTTTCCAGCTTTTTAAGAAACACCTTCGCTACCAGTCTTTTTATTAACGACTCGATCGAAATAGAAATACAAAATGGCCGTATGGTCTGCCTGCTCGGAAACAGGGGGGAATTAATTCTCAGGACAGGACTGGACAGCTTTATCTTTTCGCCTCTGTTCAAGCTGTCAATAAAACCTGATAATGCGCAAGTACTGCTAAACGCCGTTATTTCAGCTTATAAAAAGAACTACGAAAACGTGGCGCCTGAAAACATTGATTCATACTCCATGTTCTCGGGTGTTTGCCTGATGGCGCTGGCCAAAATAAATGAACTGCCCACCAGCGGTTATGAGCTTAACCTTTCACATGATGAAATGCTGCTTTTCGGCCTGGCCCTGAATCTAGCCGGCGAAAATGCGGACAAGGAAACCCTGGCGATAACGCGGTCGATCATAAAACAGATCAAACAATATTTTCCGGAAATCGAGCATATTTCGCCTGAAAGTTTTGAATCAACGCCAAGAATGGGCAAGATCCTGGATTTTAAAAAGCCTGACAACCAAAAGTAGTTTAATCAATACGGAGGGGCAAATATGCCTAGACTAAATACTCCTTTTAAAATCAAAAATTCGGAAATTAAAAACAGAATCCTGCGCTCCGCAACTGTCGAAAGTAAGACGGATTTTGACGGTTTCGTTACCGATGACTTACTGGAGCTTTACTATCATTTGGCAGTAGGAGGGTCAGGCATCCTGATAACCGGTGCTGCCGCTGTAGAACCTGCGGGGAAAGGCTTTGCGCAGCAAATTTGTGTGTTTGATGACAAGTATTTGCCCGGTTTGAAAAAACTGGCTGATATAGTGCACGAATACGGCAGCGGCTGCAAGTGTGCGGTGCAAATTTTTCACCAGGGCACGGCCGGGTATGGCCAAGCCTATGGCGCTTCTGAAAGAGGATATAGCCTTATAGATATCAGGCAAGAGGACATAATCTCAACAGTAAAAGCTTTCGGCCAGGCCGCCCGCAGGGTAAAAGATGCCGGTTTTGACGCGGTAGCCGTGCACGGCGCGCACGGCTACCTTCTAAACCAGTTCCTTTGCTCGGCTACAAACAACCGTGTTGATAAGTGGGGAGGCAGCCTGGAAAATAGGATGCGTTTCAGCTTAGAGGTTTACTCCGCTATACGCGATCAGGTAGGTGACGAATTCCCGGTATTTTGGAAAATAAATACTTCTGATTATATTGAAGGAGGAAACGAGATTGAACAATATGCCAGGGTGGCCGGGACACTGGCAAAAATGGGCGTAGACCTGATTGAATTGAGCGGCGGTGTGGAAAAACAGGTAAAACTACGCGCCAGGCTCAGTAAGGAAGCGGGAGAACATGAAGCATATTTCTACTGGGCTGTTGACGCCATGAAGGAAGCTGTTTCAGGGACAAAAACCGCACTGGCGGTTACCGGCGGGATCCGCTCGCTACCGGCGATGGAGGGACTGCTGAAAAAGGGAGTCGACTTTATTGGTCTCTGCCGCCCTTTAATCTGTGAGCCGGCTTTACCAAACCGGATGCTGAACAGCCCCGACAAAAGGCAATCCAAATGCACTTCATGCAACAAATGTTTTTTCCATATTGCCAGGCAGCCACTGAAATGCCGCGAGTTCGATCCTTTCCGCAGTGTGCTTGCCGGTGGTGCCAAATGATTTCACGCTCTTAAATCTGATTTTTGCTGTTCTCATTCTTATACAGCTTATTTTATTCTCCGGCAAACGCGGTGACGATAAACCAGAATCATATTTACTATCTGCAGTTCAGTGCAAATAAATAATTCCATTTCGAGGCGTGCTTTAACTCATCCGTATATATTTCTGTAATCATGTTTCTATAGACTAAAGCCTCAAAGCCGAACAGTATTCTGCGGTATCTTTCGACCGCCGCCAGCTCTCCGAAAAGGGCTCTGGTAATTCCTTCGCGATAGTTCGCAGGCTGTTCAAAGGTTTCGCCGGCCGCAGGAGGGATATCCCTGCCGGTTACCTCCCAGTATATTTCCCTTAATATCCTTGCATGTTTAATCTCATCGTCCCTGATAGAAGCAATAATCTCTTTTTGTCCCGGGGGCGCCACACTCAACATGTAGTTGTAAAAAAGTTCATCTTCTCTTTCCGAGCTTACCGACTGCACTATTAAATTTAAGGCCTCGGGGTAGGCGAAGGCAGGACTGTACATATAGCTCGGAAAATACTTATAATTCATATAGGGGAAACTGGGATAAGGAATATTCAAGTCGGACATGCCATTTCGTTCCTTTGCTTTTCTACCATATTAAGAGTTTGCTGGCTATGTGGTGAAAACAGGAAACATATAAGTGTCCGGTATTTTAAAACCCGGTTATATATATTGAAGTTCCCGGACCTGAAAGAGTAGAACGTTTCAAGTTCAGAAAATAACTGCCGATTAGTTTCTGTACTGGGAATTGTTGGTGAGAATTTATTCGACAGTGGAATGGGGACACACCTCTGTTTGGAGGTGGCTCTGAAGATGGAATGTTCCCGATGGGATGGCGGGTTGAAAGCCGCCCTACAAAGGACTATGGAATATTCACGATTGCAGGTGCGAATTTAGTCGCACATTGTAATGGTTTCAACAAGTTAGGCGCTAAAGCGCCTTGTTCGATTGAAATCGAACCAAAGCGGAACGGGGACACACCTCTCTTACAAGCATTCCTGCATGCCGAGGAATGTCCCCGACTAGACAGCAGAGGCGCCGCATTAGCGGCATGGATGTCTATCTTTTTAGAAAGGGGATTTTTAATGAAAGCGCTTGTGCTGGCGGAAAAGCCCAGTGTGGGTAGGGAAATAGCCAGGGTTTTAAAATGCGGCATGAAGAACAAGGGGTATATAGAAGGCGCCCAATATGTTGTAACATGGTCACTGGGTCACCTGGTCACACTGGCTGAACCCGACGATTACGATAAAAAATACAAGGAGTGGCGCCTGGAAGATTTGCCCATGCTGCCGCCCAGAATGAAATTAAAAGTTATAAGACAGACTTCCCACCAGTTCCAGGTAGTCAGGAACTTAATGAAGCGAGATGATATAAAAGAGCTGGTTATTGCCACGGACGCCGGACGGGAGGGTGAGTTGGTGGCCCGCTGGATCATGGTCCTGGCAAACTGGAAAAAACCGTTCAGACGCCTCTGGATCTCCTCACAGACCGACGCCGCCATCAGGGAGGGGTTTGCCAATCTAAAGGCCGGCGCCTCTTATAACAACCTGTATGATGCCGCCGTATGCAGGGCGGAGGCTGACTGGCTGATCGGACTCAATGTTACCAGGGCTTTAACCTGCAAGTTTAATGCCCAATTAAACGCCGGCCGGGTGCAGACACCCACCTTGGCTATGATTGTAAATAGAGAAGCTGAAATTAATCATTTTGTACCGGTTGATTACTGGACTATCCGGGTTGACTTTGGAGACTACTACGGTGACTGGCGGAACAAAGCCGGCAGCGGCCGGATCTTTAATCATGTTCAGGCAGAAGAAACAGCCGCTAAAATAAAAGGTCATCAGGGAGTGGTGAAAGAAATTCACACTGCAAGCAAGAGCGAGGGTGCGCCCCTGGCTTACGACCTGACTGAGCTGCAGAGGGACGCCAATAAAAGGTATGGGTTTTCGGCCCAGAAAACTTTGTCGGTCTTACAGGACTTATATGAGCAGCACAAGTTGGTCACCTACCCGCGGACCGACTCCCGTTATATCACCACGGACATTGTGCCCACCCTCACGGCCAGGTTGAAAAGCATCTCAGTGACGCCGTACGCGAAACTGGTGAAACCACTTTTACAGAAACCTATAAATCCAACGAAACGTTTTGTTGATAACAATAAAGTCGCTGATCACCATGCCATCATCCCTACCGAACAGCCCCTTCGTTTATCATCGTTGAAAGAAGAGGAAAGAAAGTTGTATGACTTGATTGTCAGGCGGTTTATCGCTGTCTTATACCCTCATTATTGCTATGATCAGACAACTATAATCACCGCCGTTAACGGTGAATATTTTCACTCCCGGGGCAAAGTGGTAAAAGATAAAGGCTGGCGGACAGTAACATCCAATACTGCGGAAAAGGACGGGATCGCAGAGGAAACCCTGCCGGAGCAGACACTGACCAAGCAAAAAAAAGGCGAAGTCAAACAGGTTAAAAGCTGTAAAATTAACAAGTTAAAAACCAGGCCGCCGTCACGTTATACGGAAGCCACCTTGCTGACAGCCATGGAAAGTCCGGGCAAGTTTATTGAAGACGAGGAACTGCGCGAGTCCATGAAGGGCAGCGGCCTTGGGACACCGGCCACCCGGGCCGAGATCATTGAAAAGCTGCTCAATACCAGTTATATCGAGCGCCATGGGAAAGATTTGGTCCCCACATCAAAAGGAATCCAGTTAATCGGCCTGGTTGCCCCGGCTCTGAAGACCCCGGAATTAACAGCGCAATGGGAGCAAAGGCTGTCCGATATCGCCAGGGGAAAGGGCAGCAAAAAAGAATTTATCTCTGACATCCGTAAAAACGCCGGGGAACTTGTTAAAAGTGTTATTGCAAACACGGCTGCTTATAAAGCCGACAATATTACCAGGACAAAATGCCCGGTTTGCGGTAAATACATGCTGCTGGTGAACGGGAAAAGAGGAAAAATGCTTTCTTGCCAGGACAGGGCCTGCGGCTACAGGCAGCCGGAGAAACAGGATGATTTCGGCTACCGGAGTTCTAAAGGGAGCAGTAGGGTAAATCAACAGCTGATTAACCGTTACAGCCAGCAGGAATCTATCGGCAGTAATGTGGGGGAACTTCTGAAGGCGGCGATGGCCAAAGAAAATACTGATAAAGATAAAGAATAAAGAGATTGCTTTCGATTATATTAGTGTCTCAATGAAAGCCCCTTTGAAATAAGAGATGGGGCATTTTTATTTCCAAAGAAAATTATGAGAAGGGAGGTAATCTTAGGACTTTTGTCGAACAATATTATGGTAGTTTTTTCTGCAATATTTTTGTGAGTTAAAAGAGACAAAGGAGGAATGTATTGAAAAACAAATATATCATATCATTAGTGCTAACTTTAATGATTTTGTTCGTTTTTCAAATATCTGACGTTAGCGCTGAAGAGCGTATGCTTAAGAAAGGAATGTCAGGGCAGGATGTATTGGCACTGCAAACCAGACTTCACTCACTTGGTTATCTCGTATCAGACAAAATAGATGGTATCTTCGGACCTTTAACGATGTCTGCGGTTATTGATATGCAGAGGAAATACGGCATTGCCTGCGACGGCATAGTAGGACCAGCGACATTAGCCGCAATGAATGGGACTGTAAAAGTACCGGAATCGGAAACAAAAAACTCACAACCAAATGTTTTGAAAAAAGGCATGACAAGCGATAATGTACTAAATCTGCAGAAAAAACTAAAATCGCTTGGCTATTATCAGGGTAGCCTGGATGGGGTTTTTGGTTCGAGCACACTCTTGGCTGTAATTGACTTTCAGGCTACAAACGGACTCACAACCGATGGCGTTGCTGGTCCCCAGACACTGCAAACGCTGCAGAATTCTCCGGTCACCGCAAACCGTGGTACATCCGTCAATCGCAAATCTGAAATGATCGCTTCATTTGCCAGGCAGTTTCTCGGCACCCCATACGTTTGGGGTGGCAATTCACCTGAAGGTTTTGATTGTTCAGGGTTTACCAGCTATATATACAACCATTTTGGCATCCAAATTCCCCGTATGGCTGATGAACAGTTTTATTGCGGTGCTGAGGTAAGCCAACTGAGACCAGGTGACATGGTGTTCTTTACCACCTACCTGCCAGGACCTTCCCACGCCGGCATATACATAGGGGATAACTGTTTTATCCATTGCAGCTCATCTGGAGGATCAGTTATAATAACATCGCTATCCCAGGATTATTATAGTGAAAGATATCTGGGTGCCCGCCGTTATATAAACTGATAGTCAAATATTTAAACCGCTAATAAAGCCCCGGAGTTTATATGCCGGGGCTTTATTTATAACATTCTATGATGAATATTTGTTATGATTATTATTTACCCGGCCTGTGCTTGATTTAGCGATAAAAAATCACTATTATATATCCGACTAGGTTTTAGGGAACTTTAAAACCAGGACTGTTGTAAATAGGAGCTGGATATCTTGGTCAAAAATTATCGCAAATGGTTCTTGGCAAGAGTCAAACGGGCTATCTACGACTTTGGCATGCTGCAGGACGGCGACCGGGTGACCGTTGCGTTCTCGGGAGGCAAAGACAGCGTAGCTGTGCTGTACTCCCTAGACCTGCTCAGACGGTTACTGCCGGTCAAATTCAAACTGGTTGCGGCCGTATTTATCAAAGCCGGCTGGCCGGTGGACCTGCCGGTACTTGAAGATTTCTGCCGTGCCTTAAAGGTGCCTTTTTATGTGGTGGAAACTGAAATCGCTAAAATTGTTTTTGAGGAGAGAGGGGGCGACAACCCTTGCGCCATCTGTTCACACCTGCGCCGGGGCGCCCTGCACGGCAAGGTCCTGGAACTGGGCTGCAACAAGGTCGCCTTGGGGCATCACCTTGACGATGTTATAGAAACATTTTTTATGGGCTTGATTTACACCGGACAACTGCGCGTGTTTTCACCGGCTACTTTTCTTGACCGTACTGGCCTGACAATGATTCGGCCGCTGGTTTACCACCCCTCTGAGGAAATAATCTCTTTTGTTGAAAAGGAAGGTTTGCCTGTAGTGCCAAATTTTTGTCCGGTTAACGGTTTAACCCACAGGGAAGTGGCTAAAAAGCTTATAGCTGACCTAGCCAGACAATTTCCCAACTTTAAGGCGCGCTTTCTAACCTCGCTCCAGACATTCGACCGGCGAAACCTATGGCCCGAAATCATTCAGAAGGACAGAGGTAAAAAACAGGAAGGCTAAATAAATAAGGGGAGGTAACCACATGCCTAATCCAGCTGCATTTCAGCTGCCGCAAGAATTTTTACTGGTAGGCGCTGCGGCGAAAATCGGTCTTTTTGATAGGATTAAAAACGAGGCTCATACACCTTGCAGGGATTATCAGAGAAACTTGATACTGATTACAGGGCCTTATGGACGGTAACAGAGGCACTGGAAGCCTTGGGTTATGTAACATACAGCGATAATAACCAGATAAAATTAAGCGATGAAGCCGAGAACATTTTTTACAATCCGGCACACCGTGATTATACCGGTTTCTCTTTCATGCACGGGTATAATCTAATCACATCCTGGATCCAACTGCCTGACGTTATTAAAACCGGCAAGCCTGCTCCCAGAAAAGACAAGGGCAATCATTCAAAGGATTTCATCAGGGCTATGAGCCATCATGCTCAAAGGTCGGCGGCTCAAATCGCGGAATATTGTATGCGTGGTCTGCCGGCCGGCCAGAGGGTGCTCGATGTGGGTGGCGGACCGCTCACATATGCCTATTCCTTCGCAAAAAATGGAGCCGCTGTTACAGTCCTTGATCTGCCTGAGGTTATTGACATGATGAGACCCGAGCTTGATAAGGCCATGCCTGTTAAAATGGTCAAGGGAGACTTCACCGAGGGATTGCCTGAGGGTCCATATGATTTGGTCTATCTTGGCAATGTATGCCATATTTACGGAGAAAAAGAAAACAGAAAGCTCTTTACAGATGCGGCAAAAGAAACCGTAAAAGGCGGGCGCCTAGTAATCAGTGATATGATCCGGGGGACCGGCGTCAGGCCGGCGGTATTTGCGGTGAACATGCTGGTCAACACTGTTTCCGGGGGTACATGGACATATGAACAGTACAAAGAATGGCTGGAGGATGCCGGGTTTAAAGTATGCCCATGGGAAGAAGTGGGGGGTATCCAATTAATCAGCGGGTATACACTCCCTCTGTAGTTGGGGTACCATTATAACTAAATATAAACGCGCTAGAAAAGATTCTAACGCGTTTTGTGTAAACTGTTGCCAGGACAAAAAAAGATGCCTTACTAATCTAAACCAAAAAGCTGCTTGGCGTTTTCCCCCAGTATTTTCGAAATTGCCTCTTCAGAAATATTTAAATTCCTGATTGATTCGATGTTCTTTTTAACATCCACACTGGGCCAGTCAGTACCAAACATGAACTTATGGGCAAATCGTCCCATATCAGGGAAAAATTCTAAAAGCTTTTTAGGGGGTAAGCCTGAAATATCGATATGAATATTCTTATGCAGACGAACCATGCTAACTGCTTCAGTATACCATGGTCCCCGTCCCCCGTGCGCCATAATGATTTTCATATTCGGAAAGTCCACAGCCACGTCATCAAAAAAGATGGGATTCGCATACTTTAATCGAGTGCCATAATAAATTGAAGATCCCGTATGGAACATCACAGGTATGCCAAGTCTTTCGGCAACAGCATATAACGGGTACATGAAATGGTCATTGGGATAAAAATAATTGTATGAGGGAAGAAGCTTGAGCCCCTTAAAACCATGATTTAATACAAAATCCTCTAACATATTACCCATATTCGGGTGTATATAAGGATTTATTGTGCAAAACGGTATTAATCTCGGGCTTACCCGGCAAAAATCCTCTACCGCTTCATTAGTACAAATACCTGTTGATAAAGGTGATATTTCTGCTAATACAACGGAATAATCTACTCCATTGTAATCCATCAACCGTAAAAAAGCATGGGGGTCGATATGTTCTTTACAAAAAGCAACATATTCTTCTTTGGAAGGAAAAGCACTAGAAAAGAAATTAAAGGCATCTTCACCAAAAGTCTCATATTCTGACAGGTGAACATGAACATCTATTACGGTTTTTTTCAATTGAATATCACTCCAATTTTTATAAACAAAATTCCTTCATCTCCTTTGTATTACTATATTACCATCCCCAGAGGGGATAATGTAATATGCGTAACCAATTGGATTGATAATTATAAACTATAAATTAATTTAACATTTTTCTTAACAACCAAATAGGCATGAAGGAAGAATGGCTAAATCCAGAATGGATGATTTAGATAATTATGGAGATTTGAGGAGGTCCTGTATATAAGCAGGATTAGAAATCAAGAAGGGGTTAATATTTTGTTGTTCCGATTAGCTTTATTTCCGAGGTATTGAGTGCCAAGGTGGACTGGGCCCCAGCAATGGAAAACGGTAATTAAAGTCGATATAACTTTTCCGTCAGTGTCAGATGATGTATACGGCTCTTAATATCCTTAACTTGTGATTCAACACCCTGTGGAGACTGGTAATATTTATATAAACATAATTTTCTGAAAATGAGTATTCTTATGACATCTGGCCACCGATCTTGTTGCACCCGGGCAGTAATCTCATGGCATCCGGCCGGGGATATTGTTACATTCGGCCAAAGATATTTTGCCATCCGTCCGCTGTTCTTGTGACA
>JAQVXL010000049.1 GCA_028709235.1 Desulfotomaculaceae bacterium | reverse complement strand
TTGCTTACCCGATCAGCACTGTCGGTTCTCCCATAGTGATTGAATTGGGCGGCCCGCTCTCGGTGATCAGATCCCCCTGGCGCGCGGCCGGCAGGTTATTGATCAAAACCGTGGCGCTCCCCATTGCAACCATACCTCCCACATGAGGGACTGTCCCTGAAACCAGGGGGCAGGTATGAAAATCCGCGGTGGCCCGCCAGGCCGGTTTACCTCCGATTAATACATTAACACTGCCCGGGCCCGGGCCCAGGGGCGTCCCATGACTGGTAACATCTCCAACTCTTGCTGCCGGCGGCATCTCGCTTTCCTCCCCCTCCCGGCGCCGGGTCCTGAGCGGCGCCTAGTTAATTTGTACCAGCGCTCCTTTGATGGTCATCGTGCCCGAGGATTTTAAGGTCATGGTACCGCCCGCCTCGATTTCGATCACCTGGGCTTTGATGGTCAGTTCCATAGCGCTTTCCATAGTGATGCTGTTTTGGGCTGAATCAATGATTATCTTATTGGATCCGGTTTTGTCTTCGATCTGAATCTTTTCCGCTCCGGACCCATCATCAAGAACGATTTTATGCCCGGCTTTGGTGTGAAGTTCCAGCTTCTCCTTTTTCTGCTCGCTGTTATCATCAAATATTATTTCATGGCCGCTGCGGGATTTGATTTTGCGCACATTGTTTTTCCCGTCACTGTTGGCTTCAGGCGGTTTATCCCGGCCATTCCAGAGCATGCCGAGCACATAAGGATGACTGATATCCTCCTGTTCAAAAGCAACCAGCACCTCATCCCCTACTTCCGGCAGGAAAAAGCTGCCCCGGTCAGGGCCGGCCATCAGGGTGGCCACCCGGGCCCAATAGCTTTCGTCCCCCTCTTCCCGCCAGGGGAATTTTACCTTCACCCGGCCCATTCCATCAGGGTCTTGATTGTTAGACACGATCCCGGTAACAACTCCCGCCACTTTTCCGCCGGTTTTTCCCGGGCCTGTATTGAGCATATCGTAGAGACTCATATGGCATTCTCCTTGACACTAAAGGTGGTCCGGTATCCCGCGCCGCCAATGCTGTGATTGGTTCGCTCCACATAATAGGTTTTGCTGAATTTTTTTCCCAGGCGCTCCAGCTTGATGTTTTTTCCAGGCAGCAATTCAGGGATGCCGATACTCTCCCCGCTGCCCCTGACCAATCCATCGGCACACTGGTTCAAAATAGCCCTGGCCCGGCTATCCGCCTCTTCCTGGGAACCGACCGGCAGACGCAAACGCTCGGTAACAGGCTGCCCGTAGACACTGCTCACCATCTCGCCGCCGGTGCTGCCGCTGCTGTCCCGCCCTTTTTCATCACCGGTTTTGGCCCGGCCCACGATTTCCTTTTTAGCCCCGGCGTCCCAGCCCCGGATCTCAACGGCGGAAACCTGTTCACCAAGATTAATCTCCGGCGAAAAACTTACCAGGGTTTGGCCCCAGGCCAGACTGAGCACCGGCGCTTGATCATTGGCCGGGGCGCGAAAATACAGGGTCCGGCCAAAAACAAAAAATTCAAAGTGGTTTCTTTGGGCCAGCCTGGTCAGGAAATCGAAATCACTCTCCTGGTCCTGATTTACCTCCGGGTACTTGACCCGGGTATCCTCCACCACACTGCTCAGGCTGTATTTTGCGGCTATCTTTTTGGCAATATCGCTGTCTTTGGTGTCCGGGGGCCAGGGTGTTGACTGCCGGCCTTTCATCAGCTGGTGGGAAAGGTCAAAACCGCTGACTTCCAGAGCAGGCAGCCCTCCTGCAGGGAAGGTGGCCCGGACTGAGGTGATTAAACCGGTGAGCAGCGCTGCCAATTTGTCCGTATAGCCCATTTTGATGGCCACCCCGCTGCCCGGGGCCAAAAGCCCGTCCAGCCATTTTAATTCCCGTCTTACGGCGTCATAGGCGTTGTTTACCGTAAAAGAGAAGGTGTCGGCGCCGGCCAGAGTATGATCCACAGTCACATCAGCTATTTCCACCCCCGCCTGGAGCAAATCCTGGCCGGCTGCTTTGATCTCAAAAGCAGGGGCATAAAAATTGCGGTATTTTTTTTCCAGGTCAATAAAATCCATCTTTTCACTCCAAAGGGGGAATGAGAATTTCCCGCCCCGCCTGCAGCAGTCTGGGGTTATCGATATTATTGGCCCGGGCAATTATTCTCCACAAGCCCGGGTCGCCGTATTCCCGGTCGGCCAGCAGCCAAAGGCTGTCTCCCTGCTTGACTACCCTATGTTTAGTTCTGT
The DNA here is from genome assembly GCA_028709235.1 of Desulfotomaculaceae bacterium. Classification (GTDB taxonomy): domain Bacteria; phylum Bacillota; class Desulfotomaculia; order Desulfotomaculales; family Pelotomaculaceae; genus Syntrophopropionicum. The sequence continues at coordinate 12,637 of JAQVXL010000049.1, read as the reverse complement.
CGGCCGATTGCCGGGGCGGGCTTTGCAGCTGTTCGGTAATTGTCTTGTATTCCTTAAAGGTCACACTCAAAGTTGCCCGGACCGGGATACCGGAGTCCAAAAACATGGTAAACCGCTGGCTGACCCGTTCCAGCACTCCTTTGAATTCAAGCTTGCCCCAGATAAATTTACAAACCGGCGGCGCATGCAGGCCCCTGTCGATGTCCAGCATGGCTGTAAGCCGGCCGGAATAATTCCTGACGTCTGTGCCCTGCTCATAGGTATCAAAAAACAGGTCCATACTCAAGGTGGCCGCATTGCCGCTGACAAAGGACGTTACCGGCGCCTGCAGCCCCGGGATGGCCGTGCTCTGAAACTGGTTGCTTTTTTCAATGGAATACTCGGCCGGGTTAAACAGCACTTTTACCGGCTCACCTTGATGGTGGCCTTTTTCATCTAAGGGCTGCACCAGAGCCTTCTCCAAAGCCATCTATCCTCACATCCCTCTGCGTTCCCGCTCGATCCTGATTTTTCGCTCGAGCACCTGATAAACCTGGTCGGCAAGGCCTTTGACATCCACCGCAGCAGCCTGGCCCAAATCAGGCCGGGCCGCGATCACCTCTGCGGGAGTCTGCCGGGAACCAGGCTGGGCTTTAATAACCTGCAGTTCTTCCCCCGGCGCGGCCTGAATCCCGCCCGGGGCCTTTGGTTTGAAGGCCTCCGGCCCTGGCGCCGCCGCCACATGCATTTTGAACGGCGGATAGGCTGCCGCTCCGCCAGCCTGCTCCACGGTGTCCGGCTTGACCTGCCTGTTAAGGATTTTGCGCAGGTATTCTTCAGGCTGAAAATTATCCCGGTCCGGATAAACAGCTGTTTCCCGGCTTAAACCACTGCCCCGGTTAAAAACCCCGCTGTAACCAGGGTAGCCGGACAGCCGGACAGCGCCGGATATCTTTCTTTGAATTAAACTACTATCTTTGTCCAAACTATTTATGTTATCAAAAATGTTTCTGCGGTTTAAGATTTTGGCCAGGGTTTTTTCATGGGCAAAACTGTCTCTGTAGGTAAAACTGTCTCTATTGGTAAGGCTATTTCTGTGGGTCAAGTCAGCTCTATTGGTAAAGCTATTTTTGTGAGCAAAGCTATCCCCGTTGTCTAAATTATTTCTGTAAACCATACTGCTTCTATGGTGCAAAATACTCCTGGGGCTGGAAATACTTACGTCGGCATAAATATGCCTGCGGGCCGCCCGGTCAAATAATCCCTTATTATTTACATGGGCGGGGTTCGATGGGATAACAGACCCGGGGCTGCCGGCTGGACCAGCCGCTGCCTCAGGTGGATTCTTACCGGGCCAAATATACTTTTGAGCCGGGACGCTGCCCCGGGCCAGAATATTTCCGTGGGTAAAGCTTTCTCTATTGGTCAAGTTATTTCTGTAAACCATACTGCTTCTATTATGCAAAATACTCCCGGGGCCATAAATACTGCTGCCAACAAAAACATGTCTGGGGGCAGATCGACCAGAGGGACTGGCAAACCACAAATCATAACTGCTGCCGGCCACAACATGTCTGCTGGCGGCCCGGTCAAACTCCTCCCGGTCAGGGTTCCTGCTTTTCTCTAAGGCCGCAGCCCGGTCAAATAATCCCTTACTGTTTTCATGCCAGCCCCGTTCCAGCAGCGTCTCCCTGTGAATCTGGGCGGGGCTCCGGGCAGATATCCCGGGGTAACGCCGGCTGCTTGCTTCTTCCGGTTTCGATACTATTGTATCCTTACCCGATGCGATAACAGCCGCAGGGCTGCCGGTTATTTGTCCGCGCGCAACAGGTATTTTAATAAAACCAGAAGAATTCCTGCGGCTTATAGCCTGAAACAACAAAGAGTGCGCCGCCAAAGAATGTGCCGCCGGCAGCCTGTTTTGCTGCAGGTACGCAGCTGTTAACTGCAGTTGGATGTTATAGCTGTTGATCTGATAGCTGGGCGCCTGGGATTGAGCCGGCGGCAGTGGAGTTTCGCGATGGCTTTTCAGGAGAAACTGCGCCGGGAAACCGCCGCGCCTGGTCAGCAGGTGATATTTCCCAGTTATTCTCTGCCAAAACTCTTCACTGCCGCATCCAATCCGGCGCAAACCCGGCAGCGCCGGGCCTTGCTGATGCAATTTTCTTTGCCTGATCCTGCCGGTCATAATTTTTCACTCTCTGCTCACGGTAGAACCGTAAATTTTCTTGGAGTGCTGCGGACGTTATTGTTGATAATGACCACATCGACCTCTCCAGGCGCCAATCCCACCGGAACCCTCACCCTGATAGTGGTCCCGGCATGACTGTAGACCCACGACAAGGCCTGGCCGGCATCAACTGTACCAAACATGATTTTGTCATGGGGACCCTGAGAGGGACCAACACTGAGAGCGCCGGTGATGGCCACCACAGCGCCCGGCCTGCCGCTGGCCGGGCTCATGCCGCTGATAGTGAACGGAGCAAAAACATTACATTGGTCAGGCGCCATCTCGCAGATTCTTTCATCAGCCTGACCGCCTGCATGCATCATCTCATGAAGCAGGGTGGAGGCGATACTCCATTTGCCCATGCGATACATAAAACCGTCATAGGCAATATCGCTGCTGCCAAGAAAACTTGTGAGACCGAGATTTCCTTCCGTCGCACATTCCCACACCCTGGCCCGGTTTAGAATCTGCCGGCCTGATTCACCTGTGGTTGTATTATTGGTAAAATAGTCATTGCAGCGCGGCTTTTTCATCTGGTCATCAATAATTTTCATCGCCGCATTAACCCGGGGGCGATGATCGGCGGGCACCGGCAGAAAATCAGGGCCGGGCTGGTTAATTATTGCCCCATAGCTCCAACACTGGACTTTCCTGCCGGAGGATCCGGTTGTCTGCTGGGTCACATGGGCCAGCTCATGGGTCATCAACTGTTGGCCTCTGGTGGTCTGCGGGTTGTACCGGCCGTCGTTAAAAAACACATCGTGGCCGATGGTAAAAGCTTCCGCACGCAAATTATGGGCAGTTTGTCCGGCAAAAGCATCGGTGTGCACACGCACCTGGCTGAAATCACGGCCAAAATGTCCTTCCAGACTGGTCCGGGCGGCCCGGTCCAGACTCCGGCCCGGCCCTTTTTGGGCCAGGATCCCTTGTACCGCCGCCCCGGGCACATTCCGCTCACAGCCGCTAGCCTGGCCCAGATCATTTAAACAGCTCAACACATATTTGTTCCCATGTGACGATTGCAGAGCCCGGATCGCTGCCGGAAGTCCCGCGGCCTGGTTCTCCAACCGGTCCCGGCACCCGGCGTCAGCCTTTTTTTCACCGCTGTCACGGCGCCTGGCCCGGCCGGGCCGGTCTATCTTTTGCCTGCTGGCGTAACTCACTAAGATCATCCCCGATCGCACTTATCCTTTGGTCAGCCCGTTATGGGCAATTTCCACACTTTCTACAGCCACGGTATTACTATTCGCCTGCAATTCCGGCCCGCTCCACTTGACCGGATAAGCCTGGGCAAAGTTCCAGCGCCACTGCTCATTTCCGGCCGGATCAAGCAGGATCACGGAACCGTTTTTTCGCTCAATCTTACCTGCGGCCACATCGGCATGCCACTTCCAGAGGGCCTCCCCATCAGTGAGGCCCCGTTTCAGGGTCAGGTTGGAGTATTTGGTTATTTTGGGGAGTTTATGAACGTAGTCATTAACCCCGCCTTCCCTGTATTCTTCTGTTTCAGTTTCGGCCTGCAGCCCGGAAACATCAGAAAAACCGCCCACGATCAACCCGCCAATCTCCACTAAAAATCTGAAATTGGCGTAAGGGTCTTTTCTTAGGCCTGCAGCCATCCGGATCCTCTCCTTTAAAGCGCAAAGGCTAAAGCTCGAACACGTTTTTCGGCGCCTGGCTTAATTTCTTGTTGATCTTGGAAATCTCTTCACACCACTGTTTGCGCTCACGATGGTCCATTTGCATAATTTCATCGTGAGACCAGTGCAGGTAATAGGCAATAAAGGCTACTTCCTCATAGAGCCGTGCTATGGGGTAGCCGGTCAGGCTTCCCCCCAGCCGGCCACCTCCACTGCCAATTCATGGCCGCACTTGGGGCATACAGCCTTAATCTCCGGACTGCCGGTCTCATTGATGCGCTGGTAAAAATTCTGCAGGTAAGCCAGGTCTGAGGAAAAAATCCCCTCAATAATCCTGGTATTGACCGCCGGCACATCCCCCAGCCTGGTAATCACCCGGGACAGCAGGATCACCGTTAAATAGGCCGGGTTCTGCTGGACCCGGGGGTCTTTCAGGGGCAAGATCTCGTCCGCCGCCGTAGCCAGCCGCATCACGCCGCTGCGGTGCAGATTGCCTTGCTGGTCTACATACCCTTTGGGCAGAGTAAATTCAAATTCAGTTTGAAAGGCCATCTTGATTTCTCCTTAAGTTCAGCAATGATCATTTTTAGCTCAACCGGTTAACTGACCCGGGTCATGCCTTCATGGACAATTTCCAGGGTTTCAATGCCCACCTCGTTGCCTTTGGCATTGAAGTCCGGCGGATCGTATTTGGTGGGCCAGGCGTTGACAATCTCCCACCGGGCTTGATCGCCGCCTGCTTCATCCACAGCGATAATCGAAATGTTCTTTCTCTGGACATTGCCGTCAACCACGGCTTTATGCCAGTTATAAATCTCCATTGAGTCGGTAACGCCCCACTTCAAGGTAATATTACCGTACTTGGTTAAGCCGGACAGCTTGCGCACATGGGTGGGATCAGTGCCTTCCCGGTAATCAATCACATCAACCGTATTGTCGAAACCGGATACCTCACTGAACCCGGCCTGCTGCAGCCCATCAATTTCGATCCGGAAGCGAAAGTTCCTTAAAGGATCTTTTCTCTGTCCTGTAGCCATAGTCAATCACCTCCAAACTTAAATTTCCGTAATATCCGCCCCGCCGGCTACCTGGGCGATGCGGAAGATCACAAATTCGGCCGGTTTTACCGGCGCCACACCGACTAGTACGACCAACCGCCCGTTATCGAGGTCATCCTGAGTCATGGTGGTCCGGTCCACCTGCACAAAGAAGGCCTCTTCGGGCCTGGTCCCCATCAGGGCCCCATCCCGCCAGACCCTGGTCAAAAATTCCGAAACGGTCCGTTTTACCCGGGCCCAGAGCTTTTCATTATTAGGCTCGAAAACCACCCATTGGGTGCCCTGATCAATGGATTCCTCCAGGAACAGGAACAGGCGGCGGACATTAATATACTTCCACAAAGGATCACTGGACAGGGTTCTGGCGCCCCAGACCCTGATGCCGCGGCCTGGAAAAGCGCGAATACAGTTAACTCCCCTGGGGTTTAAAATATCCTGCTCACCTTTGGTAATCTGGAACTCCAGATCCACCGCGCCCCGCACCATTTCGTTGGCGGGCGCTTTATGGACGCCCCGTTCGGTATCACTCCTGGCATAGATTCCCGCCATATGGCCACCGGGCGGGCACAACCGCAGCAGGCCTGTGGCCGGGTCGACCACCTTCAGCCAGGGGTAATAAAAAGCCCCGTATTTGGTATCATAACTGTCGCGCGGGTTTAAAGAAGCCACGTCTGCCGAGCCCTGGGCCGCGTCAATGATCGCCAGGCGGTCCTTCAGGTTTTCACAATGGGTGATCAGCGCTCCGGCCAACCCGGCCACAGCCAGGGCATTGGGCGCGTAAACGATAGAAATCTCATCAACTTCGCTAAAACCTGATAAGCCCCGGCGCTGGCCCGGTTCATTAGAGTCCGGCCGCTGGTAATCAGCCAGAACAAATGCCGGGGCCGGGTCAATGATCCGGTAAGCTGAGGCAGCGTCAGGCTCTACCGCCCAGGCCGGGTCAATGGCGGCCACCCGGCCGGCCCCGTCGTAACCGGTAACTGTCCGGACCTGCCCGGCGCCGGCGCCCCCGATTATTTCTATTTGCAGCCCCTGATAGGCGTCATCGGTGTCCGCGGCTTCCTCAGCCAGAGTAATACTGTCTGCCGCCGCCCCTGCCGCTGTGCCCTGGCCCACCAGGGATTCCAGCCCGCCGGCCAGGTAAGCCAGCGTGTAAACCCGGTAGGTTGTGGTAATATCCGGCGTAGTGACCCAGTCCGGTTCAACCGCCGCTGCTTTACTGGTCCCATCATAATCAGTGATCAGCCGCATCTGGCCGGCGCCGGTACCCCCGGTAATCTGGATCCACATCCCGTTATAGGCCTGATCTGTGAGAGAAGCCCCGGCAGCCAGGGTAATCGAGCCGGTGTCCGCTGCCTGGGCCAGGCCGCTCTGCCCGGTTTCCGGCCCGGCCCCGGAGTCACCGGCGCTCCTGGTCAGCTTGATCAGGTTTGATCTGCCGTTAACCCTTTTTTCATAGTAATCCGGATCATCCTCCCGGATGCTGAGGTTATCAAAAACCTCCGTCAATGAGGGCCGCGGGCTGGAAACAAGATCTGTTTCCGGATCATATAAATGCTCAGGGGCCTTGCTCCAATAAAACAAAGCCATTCTGAACCCGCCAAAAGTACCCGGGGTGATCTTTACCGCCACCCGGTTACCCCAGGCCCCTTCACCCACTGCCTCCAGGGTCAGGGCATTTACCCCGTCCCTTTTCAGCTTAATGGCAGCGGTCTGGGCGTTGGTTTTGACGATGCGCCCCACATAGCAGCGCTGCCCGCCATTGTCATAAAACCCCTGCAGAGCGTAAGGCAGGTACTGGCCGGCGCCGCAATAACCGCCAAATACCCGTTGAAAATCAAGCCAGCTGGTGACTAACCTGGGCACGGTAGGACCCCTTTCGGTCAAGCCCAGGAACCCGGCAGTACTGGTACTGACCCCCTCAATGGGTTTACCGCCGATCTCAATTTCCTCAACATACACCCCTGGCGATAAATATTCAGGCATGCCCCAGCCCTCCTTTTCTTCTGTATTTTTTCGTAAATCCCAAATGTTTTATTTGTGCCCTTACTCGCTGACTTCTGAGCCGCCGGCATACTGGGCAATCTTGAAGATCACAAATTCCGCCGGCTTAACCGGCGCCACTCCGATCAGCACAATCAGCCGGCCGTTGTCAAGATCGTCCTGAGTCATGGTAGTCCGGTCCACCTTGACGAAAAAGGCCTCCTCCGGCTTTGTTCCCATCAGCGCTCCATCCCGCCAAACCCTGGTCAGAAATTCCGTCAGGGTGCGCCTGACCCGGGCCCAGAGCTTTTCATCATTGGGCTCAAACACCACCCACTGGGTACCCTCATCGATGGATTCCTCCAAATAGATGAATAAACGGCGGACATTTATATATTTCCACAGGGGATCGCTGGACAAGGTCCGGCCGCCCCAGACCCGGATGCCCCGCCCCGGGAAAAATCTGATGCAGTTAACGCCCCGCGGGTTCAGGATATCCTGCTCTCCTTTGGTAATCTGAAACTCAAGATCCACCGCCCCCCGCACCACTTCATTGGCCGGCGCTTTATGCACGCCCCGCTCCACATCAGTGCGGGCGTAAATGCCGGCGATGTGTCCGCCTGGCGGAACCAGCCGCTTGATCCCGGCCCCTGGATCCACCACCTTGATCCAGGGGTAATAGAAAGCAGCATATTTTGTATCATGATCACTTCTGGGATCCAGGCTGGCGATGCCGGCTGACCCCTGGGCCGCGTCAATAATGGCAAAACGATCTTTCAGATTTTCACAGTGGGTGACTAAAGCCCCCACCAGGCCGGTGATGGACTGGGCGTCGGGCGCGTACACCATAGAAATATCGTCGATTTCGCTAAACCCGGTCAGTCCTTTGCGCTGGCCCGGCTGGTTGGTATCTGTCCTGGTATAATCAGCCAGGACCAGAGTCCCCGTCCCGTCATCGCCCCCGGCCAGGTAGGTTACAGACAGGTCGTCGGGTTTGGCCCCGGAATCACCGGTTTGCTGGGCCACCGTAATCAGGTTGGAAATCCCGTTTACTTTTTTTATGTAGTAATCGGCTGAGGCTTCGTCAACAGAAAGGTTGTCAAACATCTCCATTGCGGCCGGGCGCGGTTGGGTTTTCTGTTCAGTTTCGGGATCAAACAGCAGGGTGGGGGCGTCTTTCCAGTAAAACACGCTGAGTTTGAACCCGTCAAAGGTACCCGCCGCCACTTTGACGGCAATCCTGGTCCCCCATGCTCCCGGTCCTACCGCTTGCACAGTTAAGGCCGCAGTTGAGCCCTGGGCCAGCTTGAGGGAGGCCGTGCCCGCCCCGGCTTTGACAATCCTGCCGATATAACAGCGCCGGCCGCCGTTGTCAAAAAACCCCTGGACTGCATAGGGCAGATACTTCCCGGCGCCAAAGTAACCGCCAAACACCCGCTGGTAATCCAGCCAGCTGGTGACCAGGCGGGGTACCGCCGGCCCTCTCTCTGCCTCTCCCAAAAACCCGGCTGTGCTGGTGGACACCCCGGCCACCGGTTTGGCGCCAAGCTCAATTTCCTCTACGTAAACACCAGGTGACAAATATTCCGGCATCCCATCCTCCTCCTTTTCTTTTTGTTTATCTTGAAAATTGCGGGGAAAGCTTGATCAGGCCCAAAGAAGTCAGGGTTCCTGCAGCAACTTCCACATCCCGCCTTTCACTATGATAATACGTGTGGCTACAAGTTAATTCGGTCAAAAACCGCTCAAACTTTATTGATCTAAAAAAAATAACATATTCTCCTTTTGCGCTGGTCCGGGTATGGACCTGGTCAGATGCCGCCAGGCGGCTCAAGGGGGTATCAGGCAAGTGCTTGAATTTCAGAGGTTTGGTCAGGTGGAATGGCTGGTCGGGGTGGGCCGGCAGGGGGGTAGCAATCCGGCAAAATTCGGCGCGGGACCGGTTGGCGTCTTTAATCACCAGACGATTCCCAACTTGTAAGGCGCCCTTGATATCAATCAGCCTGATCGACATGTCTGCCGCCTCGGGAGCAGGTGATCCGACCCGGGCCGTCGCTTCCGGCCCGGGCTGAAATATATCTGCCGCTACAGCCGCGCCGGGTACTGATCCCATCTGGTCAACTACCAGGCCGCGGAGCAAGGTAGCGCCCTCCGGGAAAGGATAGCCCGGATTTGGAGTTAAGTCTATGGGCACAACTGGATCCAGAGGAGCCAGACTGGCGGTGTCAATTTCCCGTTCTTCATCAAAATAATACTGGGACTGGACCAGCACCCTGTAAATACCCGCCGGCAGATCAGAGAACACATAATAACCACTGGCGGTTTTTACCCCGGCCAGACCGCGGCCCGGCATAAAAACCCGCACTTTACCGGCCGGTTGAGCCGCCCCGGTGCAGGTGTCTGTCAGCCGCAGAGCCAGGGCTGCCCGGCTGTGGGTTTGTTCAATCAGATCATGGTCAATCATTTGGTTGGTTTCCCCATTTCCTTGATGTAATAGTCCGTTTGCCGGGTGATCACCCGCCTGGTCTCAGTTACACGCCCTGAATCAATAGCCGCCGGCGTGACCAGGTATCCCACTGAAGGGTGGTAATTAACGCTGGGAAAGGAGGTCCAGATTTTGTTCATGTCATCCAGAGAGAGGTCTTCCAGGGTGATCCGCAGCTCTTCCTCCCCGCCGGCCAGGTTGCCCTGCAGGGCCGCGCCCCTGAGGATGGCATGGTCATATAATACACCCATAGCCCGGCCGAGGATGCGGTGCTCTTCCAGGGTGCGTTCCGTCAAGTCGGGAATCTGGGCTGAGGCATAAGTAGTCAGCAGATAGTACAGGTCTACTGTCAAGGGCGGATACCGCAAATGGGCCGGGTCTTCCGCTAAACCCTCCTGGTTCCGCAAGTAAGAGTTTTCTAAAACACTGTATAAAAAAACGGTCAGCCGGATATTCTGTCCAGCCACATCAGCCGGAGATAACAGAACTATCGTGTCAGGGTTAACCAAATCACTCATATTGTCTCTTAACAGCTTGATCAAGGTTTCCCCCACATCGGCAATCACTGTATATACACTCATAACAGGTACCTCCCTTCCTGGAGACTGCCGCCGGTTGGTCCCGGCGCCAGCGGTTATGGCCAACATAATGGGCGTCAGTCAAGGTAATCGTAATACTGGCCAAAGTCTTCTTTCATGCAGATTTTGCCCATCTTCTGGAGTTCCCTTTGAGTAGCCCGGATCAGGTGCTTCATCCCGATGGCGGGCGCATCTTCAGCAGCGATAAAGGCAGCGGTTAACACAATGTTTTTGATATTGCCGCCGGTAATATTATACTTACGGGCCAGAAACCCCAGATCCAGATCGGCGCTTCGCGGCGCTTCAGGCGGAAACATGGCCTGCCAGATTCTTTCCCGGTATTCTTCACTGGGGAAGGGAAACTCGATGATAAACTGCAGCCTTCTGGTGAAAGCCTCATCCATATTTTTTCGCAAGTTGGAAGCCAATATGGTGATCCCGTCATACTCTTCCATCTTTTGCAGCAGGTAGGCTATTTCAATATTGGCATACCGGTCATGGGCGTCTTTCACCTCTGACCGCTTGCCGAACAGGGCGTCGGCTTCATCGAAGAATAAAATGGCATTGCTGGAATAAGCCTCCCTAAAAATGCTTTCCAGGTTTTTCTCAGTTTCCCCCACGAATTTGCTGACCACCTGAGATAAGTCAATCTTGTACAGGTCAAGCCCCAACTCGTTAGCCAGCACCTCGGCCGCCATCGTCTTGCCGGCGCCCGAAGGTCCGCAGAATAATACGTTAATGCCTTTACCCAGAGACATTTTGCGGTTAAAACCCCACTGACCATATACAATATGACGGTATTTGACCTGGCGGCAGATTTCATTCAAGTGTTCCAGCTGATCTGCCGGCAGAACAATATCCTTCCACACATATCTTGGATTAAGCTTTTGGGCCAGTTGGCCCAGTTTTTGATTGGATTGGCTGCGGCAGGCCGGATAGAGATCCGCGGCGCCAATTACACCACCGGGACCACCGGCCCGCCAATCAGCCGAATTTCGGGATATGACCAGGGCGTCCCTGATCTGCCCGGGGGTAAAGCGAAACTTCCCGGCCAGTTCTCCAAATTCAATGCCGGGCTCTAAAGGCATATTTTTACTGAATTTTTGCCAGAGGCCCAGCCTGGTTTGCTCATCGGGCGCCGGCAGCTCCAGCTCGATGTAGCTCAGACCGGCCACCAACCCGCCCCGGGGCTGCCAGGGCTTGCTGCCCAGCAAAAAGGTCAGCCTGGTAAAATTGCGGCAGGTTGCCAGGATATACTTGATTTTGGACCGGTTTGGCTCCTGATCGTCAACCAGATGGTCTAAATTTATCAGGCATAAAGCCGCCTGCTGCAGCAGCGCTTCCCGGCCCAGCAGCCCGATCATCTCTGCGAAATCACGGAGGTCGGCCGGCATTTTTTCCAGATCCGCCAGGATTAAGGGCAGCCCGGCCTGAAAACAGACCTGGTCAGCCAGGGCTTGCCGGCCCGAGCCATAGTCCCCGTAAAAGTGCAAAATCATAGGGGGGCTGCCGGCCATATTGTTGAGATTATGTTCCACCAGGCGCTCCAGCCGGGTCAGCGCCTTCCCATCGACGATGATCCGGTCAGCCTGGTTCCCGGGCTGGTACAGCCGGGCCAGCTGGTCCAACCTGGCCTCAAAAACCGCGATCTCCAGCAAAAACCCGGTGATCCGGTCATCCAGTTTGAGGGAGCGGGAGATCAGGGGCATCTGCTCACCCCGGTGTTCCTGATCATCAATGTGGATCAAGCCGTGTTTCAGCAGGGGCGCGTTCCAGCTGAAGGCCCAGCGGGCCAGTACTCTTTCGGCCGCTGTATGACTGTGGCACAGCAGGTCAATCAGCAGGCCGATACTGGGCTGCCGGCGGGTTATATCATCCTGCAGGTAGCCATAGAGCTTTTCATACTTGCGGTTGAGTTCCGGCGCCAGACAGACCAGCAGGCAGCGCTCTTCAAACAAGGACAGTTTAAACAGCCGGGATAAGTGGCTCAAAGACAGGTACACACCCTGGTTGACGCTGGCGGCGCGGCGCTGTTCCACTTGCCGGTCCAGCAGGCCCAGCGCTTCTGTTAAATCAGCAATTCTTTGCCCCCTGGCGCCGGCCGGATCATCTTCCTCCTGAATATGGTCAGCCAGCAATCCTTCAATCTCCTGCTCGGTCACGACCAAACCCTTGAACTGCTCCAACGGGTTGGCCGGCTGCCTGTGCTGTTGTTTAAGCAATTGCAGGCGGATCAGCAAATCAAGGCATTTTAATTTATCAGACAGGTACTCCAAACTGTCATTATAAGCTTTGTTCGGGTCACCGGGGCCAGCCGCGGCAATCACCTCCAAAAAAATAAGTGCTTTCTTCAAGCAATAAACACCTTTTTACTGCTTCATAAAAACACTTCATAAAACGTTAATCTTGTTGAGCATGCGCCAATCCCATATTTAGCCATTAATTTAACAATATTGTAGCATGAATACCTTACATTGAAAACAGATATTTTAGTTATTTCGCCAAATTATCTCAAAACACCAATTAGGAGGGACAGCCCCCTGTACTTTGGTACAGAGAGACTGTCCCCAGGTTCTGCGCTTTAACTGATTAACGAAGCAGGGGGGCGTTTCCCGGATGGGCTTTTCTGCCGGAGACTTTACAGAGGAACAAAATAAGCTTAGAATAATGGGTAATTCGTGTTT
>JAQVXL010000118.1 GCA_028709235.1 Desulfotomaculaceae bacterium | reverse complement strand
GGTCGAGATCCTGAAAAAATCAGGCCAACAGTTCGAGTACCCCGTTGATGGGGGGATCGACCTGCAGACCGAACACGAGCGCTACATCACCCAGAAACACTTCGGCAAGCCGGTTTTCATTACAGACTACCCGAAAGAGATCAAGGCTTTTTACATGAGGATGAACGACGACGGCAGGACTGTCGCAGCTATGGACCTCCTGGTACCGGGCATCGGTGAGCTCGTCGGCGGCAGCCAGAGAGAAGAAAGGCTTGACCGCCTGGAAAAAAGGATGGACGAATTGGGATTAAACAAAGAAGATTACTGGTGGTACCTGGATATCCGCAAATACGGGGGTGTCAGGCACGCGGGCTTTGGCCTGGGCTTCGAAAGGCTGCTGATGTACCTGACCGGGATGACCAACATCCGCGACGTTGTTTCTTTTCCCAGGACCCCTAAGAATGCCGAGTTCTAATACCGCAAGGGGTGGAGACAAAAAGAACGTCCCCTTGTCTCCCCTTGTCTCCACCCGCTTGTGTTAATTAACTGACTAAGTTATTTTCACTTTCCAACAGCCTGCATACTTCAATCATGATAGCGCACTCAATACGCTTTTTTTGCATGGCGCAAATCAACTCTACCGGCTTTAAAATGTCTCCGCCCGCATAGTAAGAATTCGCATGGCAGCCGCCGGAACAATAGAGTTTTGCCCAGCAATCACGGCAGTCCTCTTTATTTAATATGTTGGCTTTCCCGAACCTTTCACTTAAGGTATGCTCCTTTATACCTGTGTCCAGGTTTCCCATATTGAATTCATGCTGCCCTACAAACTGGTGGCAGGGATAAAGGTCCCCCTCCGGTGTCACGGCAAGGTATTCAGTGCCCGCGCCGCATGCGGAGATCCTCTTATACAAACAGGGTCCTTTATAAATATTCACGTTAAAGTGATAAAACTTAAAAGGCTTTCCTTCTTCAATTCTTTTTAGATATGCATAGGCAAGCCGTTCATATTCGGCGATAATTTCCGGGATGTGCTCTGCACGGATGTGGAAGTCCTCCCCCCTGCCAACAACAGGTTCCATAGATAGCTCATTAAATCCAAGGTCGGCAAGGTGCAACACATCCTTTGAAAAGTCCAGATTTCTGGAGGTAAATGTACCGCGGATAAAGTAACTTTTGTTCCCTCTGGAGCGGACCAACTTCAAAGCATCGTCGAGTATTCTGTCATATGTACCCTGACCTGCGGCATCATACCTGATCGCGTCATGGACTTCTTTTCGCCCGTCAATGCTGATCACTACGTTGTCCATGTTTTCATTGATATATTCAATATTATCGCCGTCAAGAAGAGTGCCGTTAGTGGTAATGGTAAAATAGAACTTCTTGCCGGCAAGTGTTTCTATTTTCCTGCCATATTCCACAGTCTTTTTTACAACCTCAAAATTTAGCAGCGGTTCGCCGCCGAAAAAATCTATCTCGATATTTTTTCTCTTGCCGGAATGCTTAACGATAAAATCCACCGCTTTAAAAGCAACTTCTTCCGGCATCAGTTTTTTTTCTACCTTGTAACTTCCCTTGGAAGCGAAACAATATTCGCACATGAGGTTACAGTCATGGGCCACATGAAGGCACAAGGCTTTTAAACCATTATTCATATGGTTCAAATCGGAAGCCTGGATATCAGGGGAGAACAGCAGGCCTTTTTTTACAAGTGAATCAATCTCCTCCCATACTTCCCTGATGCTTTGCGCCGGATATCTCTCCTGCAGCTGCTCGCTCGCCTGTTCAAAGGTAAAGGGCTTTTGGAACTGCGCAAGCAAATCATATGCCGCATCATCTATAACATGTATACTGCCACTATTGCCGTCCACAGCAACGTTAATCCCATTCATTGAATAAACATGAACCATCTAATACATCTCCATATCGTTCTTCAGTAAAATTCCGTCCTGGCGAATCCAGCCGGTATACAGGTAATTATAACATTATTTTCAACCTGGGATACGATATTTTAATTCGCCTATACCCCGGCTCGCATTGCGGCGGGCTATATCGGAGGTTTTACCTTTATTCGTTTTTCTTTTTATAGATCCCTAATTTGCGCGCCGCCTGGCGCGGGATCAGGGGCATAATCTCTTTGCTGAAATCAATCAACCTTTTTCTTATATCGGATAGTTTTGCGTTGTTAATCGACAGAAAGGCCAGAGCGCCAATAACAGTCATTCCCAGGATCCAGCCCACCGCTTTCCACGCCCCACCGGATGCGCCTGTTGATTTCCCGGGAGCCGTGGTTCCTGTAGGAGCAGGAGAAACAGGACTTATGCCCAGGACTAGGGGCAGCGCTTCAGCAAACAGGTCAACCCCCCGCTCCGCTTCCTCCCTGCTGTTGGTGTAAGTGCCTGCCTCGATCAGCAGGGAGGTCGGCAGCAAGTCCTGGTTATAGTCACCTTTACCCACAAAGATCTCTTTTACCACTTTGGGATGGACATTATTTACTGCACTCAACATTTGTTTGGCAAAATCCAGATTAGCCGACATGCGCGGGTTCTGCCGGCCAATAACAAGGCGGATACTGGCTACATCCATACCATAGATTTTCTCCCGATAAAAATTCGGATCGGGCACCCCGTCACGGTGCACGTCAAACATCGCCACCGGGTTGTCGCCTAAAAGCTTTGCAGCTGTCCTGCGCGAACGCACATAAGCGTTGTTGTCGTGCGGGTCGTGCGCCGTCTGGTCATGGTTTACCCCCATCCCGGCTTTTTTTAAACGTTCGGCCATTACCGCACCCACTTTGAAAATACCGCCCTTGAATCTCATGGAATGGGTGCCTTCTGTAGGTATATATGACTCAGCACTGTGTGTATGGTAAATAGCGAAGCTCGCCGGCGCCGCCTTATTGTCGCCTGGTTTTTCATTAGTTACCGGCGCTACCTGGGAAGAAAAAAATTCATTTAAGGCTACTATTTGCTGATCCATACCTAAAAACCGCGCTGAAGCCAGATCACCTTGCACCTGGTCGAGCCTGTAGATTTTTCCATCAGCAGTGTAAATCTCATCGCCGGCATATACTGCGCGGGACATCATAGAAAGGACGTTTTCCTGCTCGTCAATAATCATAGTACACCTGCCCGGCTGGTATTCGGGCGCTTCATTCTGCTTTCCTTGAAAAAACCAGGAGCTTGACAGGGCGGTAATTGAATTCCTATTTGCTAACGATATATAACTAAGAGCAATAATAAAAAACAATACCGTGAAGGTTATTAATAAGAATCTTGTTCTATTTTTCATATATTTCTACCCTTTACCAGTGTATTTAAAAAATAAAAACCGGTTTCCCGGATTATTTTTATCAGATATGTGACTCGATTAAATTTGTGTCCACTATAAAGAGTTTATTTATGTTGCTCATAGAGTTATTATCTTAAGCCTGCAACAACTTTATTCAACTTTTTGAAACAGACATCCCGTGCGCTCATACAGACCTGACACTGAATTGGCTTTATTATACAGCCTCAACAATTAACTTTTCAAGCTCGTCAATATTGTCAAATGGCTTCATCAAAAAACCATATGCCCCATGCTGGATA
>JAQVXL010000005.1:19315-56507 GCA_028709235.1 Desulfotomaculaceae bacterium | reverse complement strand
GGACATCTTCTACAGAACGGCAACCTTTAGTTAGCTCTCTGATTGTTTTGTCTTGCATGTCTTGCATAAATGGTCATCTCCTTTATTGTTAAGTTTAACCATTTACACAAAGTAATTTACGTTCTCTGCAAAAACTTTTATAACGATACCGTTGCTCTCCTAAAAGCTTCAATCATTTCGCCGGTCAGGGAGATGCTATTATCCGGCTCCGGGATCTCATCCCTGGGCAGCCAGACTCCGATAGCCAGCTCATCCTCATCCAGACGGATCGTGTCGGTGCCATCCAGTTCAGCGAAAAAACCCGCCAGGAGGGTATCGGTAAACGGCCAGGGCTGGCTTTTATAATAACGGATATTCTTCACCCGCAACCCCACTTCCTCCATGACCTCCCGATGTACCGTCTGTTCAAGGCTTTCCCCGATTTCGGCAAAACCGGCAATCAGCGCATAATTACGGTATTCGCGATTGGCATATTTGGTCAACAGCAGCCTGTCCCCATCATGCACAGCCACGATGACACAGGGGGAAATGGTGGGATAGACAGTCATACCACAGCTTGCGCAATAAAGCAGGCGTTCCTTTTCCGAGCGTTTCAGGGGCTTACTGCACAGGCTGCAAAACCGGTGACTGCCGTACCAGCGATTCAGCTGCCAGCCGATTGCACCGGCAAAGGAGCGCCAGTATTTTTTCTCCGCCCGAAACCGCGTGCTGCTCACATAGATCCAGCCCGGCGCCTCATCCAGCCCCTCTTCTTCAACCAGATAATAATTTAACTCGTCAATGGTAAATAAAAACTGGGCCTCCTGCAGCAGATGCGGGTAACTAACGGAAAAATCAGCAAAGGACGGATACCAAAGCTTATCCTTATCCTCCCGGATCAGCACGGTATCGCCCTGATAAGCCAGAAACAAGTCCTCCGAAGTCGCCTGTTTGTTTTGGAATTCGTTATGGAATACTCTGGGTTCAATATCCTGGAGCATCAACTTAATCTCCTTTCACTCCCAGTATAACGCACATTTTTAATCTGGTAAAAGGGGTCAGGCTTGGGTAAAAGGGGTCAGGCTTGAAATATTTACTTACCGATGGCGGAATAAAGCCACGGATTCACTATCCAGGAGCCCTATAACATTAATGGCTAGAGGAAATAATAGAAAAAACAGCTATCTCTATCAATGATCTCAAAAAATAATATCAGGTGAGAGCAAGTTGCATAATTTATTTGTTAATATGGATGAAAAATAACAAGAATGGCAAGGCTCCAAGATGGACATTGCCATTCATTTTTTATTACTATAAACTCTGATTTATATTTATCCGTAATAGATATCTCCCATCACTCAAGCAATGTTCCCTTGAGATTTGTCCCGCTAAGATTTGCCTCCCTGAGAATGGCCCGGCAGAGATCTGACCCGCTGAGATCCGCCTCACTGAGATCTGCCCCGACAAAATGCGCATAAACAAGATTTGCCCCGCTGAGATCTGCCTTACTGAGATTCGCCCTGCTGAGATTTGCCTCAGTGAGTTTTGCTCCGCTGAGCTTTGCTCCGCTGAGATCCGCCTCACTTAGATCTACCTCACTGAGATCTGCTCCACTGAGATTTGCTCCACTGAGATTTGCTCCGCTTAGATTTGCACTATAGAGAATTGCCCCACTGAGATCTGCCTTACTCAGATCTGCCATATAGAGATAGGCCAGGCATAAATCTGCCTTACTCAGATCTGCCCCGCTGAGATCTGCCTTAGCGAGAACTGAATTACTAAGATCAATATCTGTATTTGTAGTACGCCTCCATTTATTCCAGGCGTCTACTCCTTCGCCGATAATAATCAATTGCTTTTCATTCGCCACAAATAATCCCTCCAGTTTATATTACCTCCACATTATATATGAAAAGTCGTTTTTATTGGTATTCCTTTGGTGTCAGAGGAATGTCCCCTTAGTATTTCACTGGCTTTTCTTAATTGCTGCTCTGCCTTTCTGTGCCGGCTTCCTGTTGTTCCGACCGGAGGAAATCTTCTGTCTGTCAGGGTTGTCCTCCGCTGCGGCAGAAGCCGCCTGAGCTTCTTTCTTTAAAGACAAATACTTGTAGTATACATAAACAAACATGGCGTAGAGTGGAAAGACTAAGGCAATTTTGTACGTGTTTGTTATCCAGGGAAGCGAAAATAAAATTATGCCCAGCACGGTTACAAGAATCGCATACCGGCGCCATTTTTTTATTTCAGTATTTTTCAAATCCTTCACACTTTATCCCCCCATATTATATTTCCATTAATGCCAAATATCTTTATGTATGAAACTTTTATGCCACCGCCAGCATATTCTATGTAACAAAACGCACTCTGACAGGAGGTGTTTCGGTGTCGGGAAAACCTTCACGCGCGAGTCTGCTTGAAATCATATTTTTCTTTTTATTAGTTTTTATTATAGTGGTTGTATTCAGTTAACAAACAACACCGGGACACATATATCTCCAAAGACATCCCTTTAAAATTTTTATTTAATTTTTCTCTTTAACCACCCCAGGCTGATAGGTATAATTTTTGGAACCTCCAGTTCTGATTCAAGAAAATAGAGCAGCTTGTTGCAGTCATGGCAAAAGTATATATCTTTTTTCTCAGTGGGTATAGTCATTAGCTCCCCGCCACAGGTACATTTAGCGTCTCTTTTTTGAGGCTCCCTGGATTTAAACTTATCAAGTAAAGACATCATAATTTCCCACCTGTTTACAAAATATAGTGTTTAACTAAAATACAGTATTTTATTATACCAATTTAAAAACTAAAAAATAACATTATTGGGCAATTTATTATAAATTATTAATACAAGACCACATTTACTGCTGCGATTTGTTTTATGAAATAAATGCTAATGATAAGGATATAATATAAATACTCACTATAATCTTATTATTTGACTATACCATACATTTAATTTATAATTTGATTATCAAAATAAAGGAGTGTTATTATGTCATTTGAAGTATATAAACCCCGCTTCGAGAAAGAAGCGACTGTGGCTATTTCAAAAAATCACCTTACTCTAAACAAAAAGCTTGCTGAAAAGTTTGACACTGAGTATGTTGAGCTTTCTTTTGACAAAGACACAAAAACTATTAGGATTAAGGCTACCGATAGTAAAAACGGGCTTATTCTTAACAAAAACAAAATAGGCGCCAGAGGATTTTTTAAACATTTCAACATCCAACAAAAAGGTAAGTACAATGCGGTTTTTGATGAAAATGAAAAGGCTATTTATGTAAAGTATTAAAAAATATTAAGTTACGTAAATATTTGACAATAGTAGTTTACACCCTGCTTATTTCATATTGCTAATAAGTAATTGGCTAGTGTATATTTAAATTCGTTTTACGACCACTTTGCAGAATTTCCAGCAACTGAATAAGTTCGGCACTGCTCTCCCGGCACATAGCCCGATCAGCCACTTTGCTGGACAGTCCTTCCATACCCTGTCCGACATCGCGCACCAGGAGCGCCTTGGGCCTGAACCGTCCCATTTTATCCATGCCGGCGGCAATTCCTTCTTCGATCAGGCGCCAGTCAGTCATCAGGACCAGGTTGCCCCTTCTTATTATCACCGGGAGGTATTCCCACATATCCAGGGTAAAGCCTATGGAAACCACATCTTCCCCTTCCCAGCCTATCTTCAATGTAACCACATAATCATTATTGCTGATTGATGTTAATTCCCAATTAAACCAGTAGTCGATCTCTTCACCCTCGTGAAAACGCTTATATAAAACAGACAAGTCCTGTTCCAGCGACGGGACCACCATAATTACAGCATGTTCTGTTTCTCCAATAAACTCGGGGAAGGCCATTTCTTTGTCCATACCTTGTAACCCCCATTAGAATTATAATGCGCTCATTGCCCGTTCTTCACTGAAAGGACTTTTCTCTATTTACAATCCATTCTTTATATTGGCAAGCAACTGCTCGGACGCTTTGGCCAGAACCTGGTAACCTTTAATGCTGGGGTGGACGTCGTCACAGTAGTAGGCCGACACAGCCGTACCGGTTTCCGGATCCAGCAGCGGCCTGAAAAAATCTAAAACCGGCAGTTCTTCGTCAGCAGCAAATTCTTCTGCCCATTCTCTGTAACTGTCCAGTTCGCAACCGGCAATACCGACTTCATCTGTTACAAATGAGCCCAGATAAACAGGCGCCGGCAGCCCGATCACCGGGCAGATACCGTTATCTTGCGCTTCGGCAACCATTGTCTCTACGTTTTCCTCGAATTTTTCCAGGGGATATCCCATGAAAGCGTCGTTGCCTCCACCCATGATAATTACATACGCCGGATCCAAACCCGTCACATCTCTTTTGAACCGCCGCCTCATCGCGCGGGTAGTGTCCCCGTTGGCGCCCATATTGATCATATTGAGGCCGAGCGCTTTTGCGCTTAGTTCAACCCAGGAAGCTTCCGGCCCGAAGGGGAAACCATACGTTATGCTGTCTCCCAGGCAAACTATCGCTTTTCTGCCAGTCATCCTGAGAAATGAGCTGTAAATATACTCCTCAAAAAGCACGAACGCAATCTGTTCCAGTACCGTTCCCCTGGCAACATGGCGGCGCGCTTCACAGACCATCACCTTGGCCGCCAGATCATAGTCCAGCCCGCCGACGCCGGTACCCAGGGCAGGAAAGGCAATACTCTTTAGTCTCATCTCCTCAGCCCTTAAAAGGGCGTTCCTGGTCGCAGAGCGCACCTTGGCCGCATCGGTAATAAGATCCTGGCCCATAGCCGCGGCATGAATAATATGCCGCGCCTTCAGCATACCCGCGCCCATAGACAGCCGGCTGTTGGCCGCGTTAACAATAGCGTCAAAGTCAAGTTCAGTAATATCCCCTTTGATTGACTTGATCAAGATAATTACCCCCAGTCACTACAGCGCCGCCGGATGCAAAAATATCCGGTAATAATGTAATATTCGCCTGTCAGCCAGGTTTTCCTTCAGCTTATAAATTTTTAACTCTATTCTTTAGCTGCTTCTTTGCATAACTGTAAATAAAATAAAGCAAAAGTAGAGCCAGACCCACCAGCGGCAGTTTTGAGTTCAAGGAACGGGCTATTGCCTGGTAATTATAACCAAAAAACATACCCACCATCAAATATAATAAACCCCACCCCGCAGTGAAGAGCGAGTTGTAAAAGAGGAAGTACCAGAATCCGATGCGGCTTACTCCCGCCATGTAAGGGGTTAAGTTGCTGAGTCCCGGAACAAAGCGTCCAAAAACAATAAAGGCCGGCGCCGAACGGTCCAGCCAGATTTGCGCTTTTTCAAATCGTTCGGGCGATATCTGCAGAAGTTTGCTGCAGCGCTCAAAAAAGGGCTGTCCCAGGTGTCTGCCAATTATATAGGCGGTTACAGCGCCGGCGCTGTAACCGAAAAAAGTAATGGCGAAAGCGCTGGGAAAGTCCAGCTTGCCCTGTTCGATTAATATTCCTGCTATGACTACCATAATGCCGCCGGGAAAAGGCAGGCCCATAGCCTCAACATAAACACCGGCCAGAAGCCCGCCCAGACCCAGCTTGGAAAGAAAATTTACAATTAAATCAAACAAAAATGCTCCCCCTCGCGGTTATCCTGTAATAGAATACCCGGAGACGGGAACTTTATTAATGGTTTACAATACCCTGGCTTCACCCCTGTAAATCAGGCCTCTTTGGCCGTCCACAGTGACCACGTCGCCGTCTTTAAGTATATCTGTCGCATTATCGGCGCCCACTACCACCGGTATGTCAAACTCCAAACAGACTATGGCCGCGTGGGAGGTGAGCCCGCCCATCTCGGTGATGACCGCTCCAGCCCTTTTCATAGCCGGGTTATATTCGCTCCCCGTGACCGGAGCCACCAGGATATCTCCCTGCTTCACCTTTTCTGACGCCTCCGCGCCTGAGTAAGCGACCCGCACAGTCCCCGTTACCGACTGGATACCGATGCCGGTTCCCCGCAAAATGATATCGCCTACCGTATGGACACGGATCAGATTGGTTGTGCCTTTGATGCCGACCGGTATGCCGGCTGTGAAGACGATCAGTTCGCCCCCGTCGATTAAGCCCGCGCATAGTGCTGCGTCAATCGCCTCATCCATCATCTCATCAGTGCTGGCCCTGCTTGCGGCGTTGAGTGGGTTTACGCCCCAATTCAGCGCCAGTTTCCTCATTACTGCCGCGTGGGGCGTGACAGCCACGATCGGTGCCTTGGGCCGGTATTTGGAAACCATTTTAGCGGTATGCCCCGATTCTGTGGATACAATAATTGCTGCGGCGCCGAGGTTCTGAGCAATAGAGCAGGTAGCGTAACCGATCGCGTTCGTCACAGTTTGCCTATGCGTGTCAGCTCCCTTTTTATTGAGCAATTCTTCGTAGTGCAGGGCAGCCTCAGCCCGGCAGGCAATCCTTGCCATCATTTCAACCGATTCCAGCGGGTACTTACCCGAGGCGGTTTCAGCAGAAAGCATGACAGCGTCAGAGCCATCAAAGATCGCGTTGGCCACATCGCTGGTCTCCGCCCTGGTGGGACGGGGATTATGGATCATTGATTCCAGCATCTGGGTAGCGGTAACTACAGGCTTGCCAGCTAGATTGCATTTCTCAATAATAGTTTTCTGAATCAGCGGTACTTCCTCCACCGGGATCTCTACGCCGAGGTCTCCCCTGGCCACCATAATCCCGTCAGAAACCTTGATTATCTCATCGAGATTATTTACCGCCCGCCTGCTTTCGATCTTAGAGATAATATCAAGACTGCCGCCGGCCTCCTCCACAATCTGGCGGATAGCGAGGACATCCGCAGCCTTTCTGATAAACGAGGCGGCGATAAAATCCAGCTCATGTTCAACACCGAATACAATGTCCTGGATATCCTTATCAGTAATAGACGGCAGGCTTATCGCCACGCCCGGGACATTAACGCCTTTCTGGCTGGTCAACTCCCCGCCGTTCAGGACAATACATTGTATTTCCGTATCTGACGTGGATAAAACTCTCATGGCAATCAAACCGTCCGCCACCAGTATCGTGTCACCTTCGTGGACATCCCC
This sequence comes from Desulfotomaculaceae bacterium, assembly GCA_028709235.1. Taxonomy (GTDB): domain Bacteria; phylum Bacillota; class Desulfotomaculia; order Desulfotomaculales; family Pelotomaculaceae; genus Syntrophopropionicum. The sequence continues at coordinate 49,439 of JAQVXL010000005.1, read as the reverse complement.
GGGCAGGCCGGTATGGGTGACGGGGATGAGCTTTTTGTCGCCCTTGACAGGCTCCGTGGTCAGTGTGATCTGGTCACCTTCCGCCAGTTGCACCAGCTCTTCTTTAAAATGCCCCAGGCGTATTTCCGGTCCTTTGGTATCCAGCACGATGGCCACATTTTGGCCGCTTTCCTCCGCTGCCTGCCGGATTGCTTCAATTCTCCCCTTGTGCTCTTCCTGCGTCCCGTGCGAAAAATTCAGACGGGCGACATTCATCCCAGCCAGCATTAATTTCTTTAGGGTTTTAACACTGTCGCTGGCAGGGCCGATGGTGCAGACAATCTTGGTTCGACGCAATTCATTCCCTCCCAAATTAGATTATTTTATATTGACAAGGTTATAGCCAGGTTACATAATTCTTGGTCAAATGATTTTGTCTGGGACAGTGCGTCTTCTATAGGTACGGCAACTAATTCGCCCGCTTTGATGCCGACCATTTTTTTATCCTCACCTGCCATGAGCAGCTCGACAGCCCTGGCGCCCATACGACTGGCCAGAATCAGATCGGCCGCGGAAGGCATGCCGCCCCGCTGCAGGTGTCCCAGGATAGTGACTTTTGTATCAAAGCCGGTGCGCTCTTTGACAATTCGGCCTACCTCTATGGCGCTCGCTGTGCCCTCGGCCACCACGATAATACTGTGGAGTTTGCCGCGGCGGTAACCCCTTAAAAGCCGCTCGCATATCTCATCATAATTAAAAGGGCATTCCGGCGCTAGGATAGACTCCGCCCCACCCGCCAACCCGGCCGCAATAGCAATATATCCAAAATGCCTGCCCATTACTTCAATAATAAAAGTCCGTTCATGTGAAGTAGCGGTGTCTCTAATCTTGCTGACTGCTTCCACCGCTGTATTCACAGCAGTGTCAAAGCCAATGGTCTGATCTGTGCCGGGAATATCGTTATCTATTGTTCCAGGCACTCCTATAACCGGGATGCCATATTCTCGGTTAAAAACACTGGCGCCGTGAAAAGAACCTTCTCCGCCGATGACAACCAGTCCCTGGATACCAAAGCGCTTGACATTTTCAAATGCCCTGGCCCTTCCTGCGGGAGTCAGGAACTGTTCCGAACGGGCTGTACGTAAAATAGTGCCCCCCCTGTGGATAATATCGGCTACCGAACCGAGGTTCATCGGTACCATATCAGCCTCGATAAAACCGTTAAAACCTCTTTTTATGCCGATAACCTCAAGACCGTGGTAAATAGCCTTACGCACCACGGCCCTGATGCAGGCATTCATCCCGGGCGAGTCCCCGCCGCTGGTCAATAAGGCAATTCTCTGCACCAGTCTTAACCTCCTAGTTTACTAGTATTTGCTGTATATATATTGCTCTTGATCTAAAAAAACATTCGACACCCGTCAAATGTTAACAAATAAATAGGCCAGGCCATATACCAAAGCCTGACCGCCTTTTTCATTTTAAATTTCCAATGGAACGGAATTTTTCATACCTTTGTGACATTAGATCCTCCAGTTTCAGTTTCATAAGCTCATCCAATGTTTCAGCCAGAGCCTTGCCCAGCATCACCGCAGCCGCTTCAGGTTCCTTATGCGCCCCTCCCAGTGGCTCAGGTATGATTCTATCAGCCACGCCCAGTTCTTGTATGTCTTTGGCTATGATCCTTATGGCCTCGGCTGCTTCGCGGGCGCGGGAGGAGTCCTTCCATAAAATGCTGGCGTAGCCCTCCGGAGTTATTACGGAATAAATCGAGTGTTCCTGCATCAGGATCCGGTCTCCCACCCCGATGCCCAGGGCGCCGCCGCTAAAACCCTCACCAATCACTACCGTGACAATAGGAACCTTGAGAGTGGACATAACCAACATACTCCTGGCGATGGCCTCAAACTGACCCCTCTCCTCGGCGCCTATACCGGGGTAAGCTCCGGGGGTGTCTATAAAACAGATGACCGGCCGTTTGAATTTTTCAGCCTGTTTCATCAACCGTACAGCCTTACGGTATCCCTCCGGGTGGGCCATGCCGAAATTTCTGGCCAGGTTTTCGTTAGTATCTTTCCCTTTCAGCTGGCCGATAACTGTAACAGCGAGTCCATTAAACCGGCCGATACCGCCCACCAGCGCCGGATCGTCGCCAAAATATCGATCCCCGTGCAACTCTATGAATTCATCAAAAATAAAATTGATATAATCATAGGTATTAGGACGCTCCGGGTGTCTGGCAATAAGCACGTGCTGCCACGTATTAAGGTTACCGTATATGGACTTCCTGACCTCATCGGTCCTTTTTTCCAGAATGGCTATTTCATGTGACAGGTCGATACCCTTTTCGCTAGTAAATTTTCGCAGTTCATTTATTTTATGTTCAAGCTCCTGGATCGGCTTCTCAAATTCTAAAATTACCGCCATTTTTTATTTTTCCTCCTACAGGTGTAATGTTAGAAGTTTTGCCAGAGTTTCTTTCATCTGCGGCCTGGGAACAATTTTATCTATGAAACCGTGCTGTTTAAAGAACTCGGCCCGCTGGAAGCCCTCCGGTAGTTTCTGGCGGATGGTCTGTTCAATAACCCTTGGACCGGTAAAGCCGATCATAGAATCCGGTTCAGCCAGGATAATATCACCAAGGGCGGCAAAGCTGGCACTGACGCCGCCGGTTGTGGGATCAGTAATCACCGTAATGTACAGCTGACCGGCCTCGCTTAGCCTGGCCAGGGCCTCCACCGTTTTGGCCAACTGCATCAAAGATAGTATCCCTTCCTGCATCCGGGCCCCGCCGGAGGCAGCGAATATAATTAGCGGTTTTCGTTCAGCGGCGGCAAGCTCTATAGCCCTGGTAATTTTCTCGCCGGCCACGGTCCCCATGCTGGCCATCATAAAATTGGTGTCCATAACTACTACGACTACAGGAATTTTATCAATGGTTCCCTCTCCGTAAACCACCGCCTCATTCAGGCCGCTTTTTTTGCGCGCTTCATCCAACTTGACAGCGTAATCAGAAAGCGCAAAAGGGTTTACCGGGAGCAAGCCGGCATCGATTTCCCGGAAGCTCCCGCTGTCCAAAGTCATTTGTATCCGCTCCAGCGCGGTTAACCTGAAGTGAAAACCACACTGACATACCTTGTATTTTTTGATTAAATCCTTATTCAATAAGATCTCGCCGCAGCGCCCGCACTTGCTCCAGATGCCATCTGGAATATCGCGGTTTTCTGACTCTAATGGGGCGGTAGCATTTTTTTGTTTTCGAAAGGCATCTAAGACCAAAAAGAGCACCCCTTAAATAATTATCAAACTATATTCATAATTTCCACAGCTTCGTCTACTTCCGATTCGGGAACTAAAATCTCTACCGGGCAGGTACTGTCGATCTGAGGAAATCCGAGCATCCTCAACTGAACTAAAAATCCTTCGGTGGCCAGCATCATTTTCAGCCTTTCCGCTACCGTCTTATTCGGCGCTATGTAAACAACTGTCCACACATTGAAGCCACCTTTATATGGATTGAGGCATCTTTTTTATTTTCTACTCGGCTCGCCGGTATTCCTCTTTTTTTGCTGCAGATAAGCATACCCAGAGCTTATGCCCTGGATATAAAAAACATTCACCTCTTAAATTTTTCCAAATTGTAATTTATTTTAGCATACAGGTTTTTGTTTGACAAGCAGTGAAACAATGTAAAGCGGTACGGGACACGATTCTGGTTGCCCCAGAGAATAGTAACTGCATTGCTTAAGTGCCTGGTCTTTGTGAGAAGGATGTTTGTGCAGAAATTTCGAATATATATGAGGTGATACTGGTAATTATATAGTATTCACAGAGTCTTTTTGTCACTTTTTGGAATTGCCAAATTCAGTTGTTTTAAAAAGAAGATGTTCAAGGGAAGGTAATTTATGCCTGAAAAAAATAATAGTATTACCAGACTAAACTTAGACGGTAAAGAATTTATCCTGATCGGCACAGCCCATGTATCAAGGTACAGCGCGGAAAAGGTGAAAGAAGTTATTGAATCCGAAAGGCCTGACTCTGTTTGCATAGAATTGGATGAGCAAAGATATCAAACAATCACAGATGGAAATAAATGGCGAAATACAGACATTTTCAAAATTATTAAGGAAAAAAAGTCCACTTTACTTTTAATAAATCTGGTGCTGTCATCTTTTCAAAAACGCATAGCTAAACAATTTGGGATTAATGCCGGGCAGGAAATGATTCAGGGGATTGAATCAGCAACAACAATCAGTGCTAACCTGGTGCTGGCTGATCGAAATATTCAAACAACCTTTTCACGTATTTGGCATGGGGTAGGGTTTTGGGGAAAGATTCGGCTTATTATCGAGATTGTTTTTAGTATTTTCAATACTGAAGAAATTACGGAAGAGGATCTGGAAAAATTAAAATCTCAGGACATGCTTAACTCAATACTTAATGATTTAACAGCATCTTTTCCAAAACTAAAATACCATTTAGTCGACGAGCGCGATCAATATTTAGCACAAAAAATTAAAGAAGCCCCGGGAAACAAGGTTGTAGCTGTTCTGGGGGCTGCACATATTCCCGGCGTCAAAGAAGAAATATACAAGGACCATGATTTACTTGCATTATCTCAGATCCCTGCCAGTTCCCGGGTTCCCATAATTATTGGGTGGGCCATTCCAATCCTAATCATTGCCCTAATTGCCTATACCTTTATTTCTAATCCTGATGCAGGTGTGCAGCAATCAATAAACTGGGTGCTATGGACCGGGTCTTTTGCAGCGCTTGGCACCGCGCTTGCCCTGGGACATCCCCTTTCCATTCTTACTGCTTTTATTGTAGCTCCGCTGACTACCTTACATCCCTTGCTTGCAGCAGGGTGGTTTGCCGGGCTTGTTCAAGCGTATATCCGTCGTCCGAATGTAAGAGATTTTGAAAATCTCAGTGAGGATATTTTTAGCCTTAAAGGTTTCTGGAATAATAAAATAACCAGGATCCTGCTGATAGTTACTTTAGCAAACCTGGGCGCTACAGTAGGAACTATAATCGGCGGAGCCGATGTAGTGCGTTTATTCATTGAAAACTTATAAAGTTCAAACCAGCCCTTCAGTCGAATATTACGCCCCGTGCAGGTGGAGTTTCAGCCGGCAGCGGAGCGGAAACACACATCTATTTCCGGAACTTTTATTGTTACGCGTTATCAGACAGATGAATGGGGACACACCTCTGTTTGGGGATTGGCTTTGATGCCGGGGAATGTCCCCGATTGGACGGTCGGAGGTATATGTCCCCGATTAGAGTACACTTTTCGCCGTTACCCTGCTAAAGATCCAGGATACTAAAAAATTCATTCTTTTTAACCTGTTTATCCTCTGCTTTCTTCTTTTCAGGGCTAATAGGCACAGCCTCCGGTCCTGCTGCTTCAGTCGTTTTTTCCCTGGCGGACCCGGGCTGCAGCGTATTTTTTTCTCTCTTTATTTTAACCATCGCCTTTCCGAGCAGATCTTCCAACCTTTCTACCATCTGACCAGAGAGATCAACATAAAATTCTTCTCCCGTCTTAATAACTTTTTTCTCATTTTCAAAGTGTAAAAAAACAGGGGAATTACCTTTAAAGCTGCTCATGATCAGTTGCAATTGATCAAGCAGCGGTGAATCAGCGTCCTTTAATTTTAAATGCAGCTCTCCCTTCAGGTGGCTGTCCAGAGTGGAAATTTCATCGCCGATTATTTTAGTTTCATCTCCGTTTTCCCTGGTCTTTCCTTTTACCATAACCACCTCGTCAATCCTGAGAGCCAGACGGCTCTGGGCATAGGGACGTGGGTAAACGACAACTTCGATGGAGCCGGTAAGGTCTTCCACTGTCAGGATAGCCATAGGATCTCCCCGGCGAGTGCTGGTTTTCTTCAAACCTGTAATCAGACCGCCCAGTACAACCTCACTGTTTTCAGGCAGTTCCGGCACTTCCAGGGCTGTTACTGTGGACAGCTTGTTCAGCACGCCGCGATATTGCGAAAGGGGATGCCCGCTGATATAGAGGCCCAGGGTTTCTTTTTCAAGCGCCAGCATCTGGTCTACGGGGTACTCTCCCACATCCGGCAGGTCGATGCTTACTGAGTCGCCGCCTCCGTCCAGTAAATCAAGGAGGGACAACTGCCCGTTTTCCCGTTCCCGCTGCGACTGCTGCGCCAAGCCAAGACCGGAGTCCACTGCCGCCATCAGTTGCGCCCGGCGGTAACCCAGAGAGTCAAAGGCGCCGCATTTGATCAAGCTCTCCAGCACTCTCCTGTTGGCGACCCTCGTGTCCAACCGCCGGCAAAAATCAGCGTAATCGCTAAAAGCCCCGTCCTTTTCCCTGGTGCGGATGATGGACTCCACCGCGCCAAGACCGACGTTTTTCACAGCGGCCAGCCCAAAGCGGATTTTGTTGCCCGCCACGGTGAAGCTTTCCCGGCTCTCATTTACATCGGGCGGCAGCACCTCTATGCCAAGGCGCCGGCACTCTTCAATATAAGCGGAAACCTTGTCCGTGTTGTCTTTCACCGAGGTCAGCAGCGCAGCCATAAACTGACGCGGATATTTGGCCTTCAGGTAAGCGGTCTGGTACGAAACCAGCGCGTAGGCGGCGCTGTGGGATTTGTTGAAGCCATACCCGGCGAAATATTCCATCAGGTCAAAGATCTGTCCCGCGATATTCTCATCAACGCCATTTTTAACAGCTCCGGCCACAAACTGTGTGCGCAATCCGGCGATAATCTCCGGTTTTTTCTTGCCCATGGCGCGCCGCAGCAGGTCTGCCTCGCCCAGGGTAAAACCAGCCAACTCGCTTGATATGCGCATGACCTGTTCCTGGTATAGGATAACGCCGTAGGTATCCTTTAATATCGGTTCCAGTTTGGGGTGGAGATAGCTTGTTTTTTTAATCCCGTGTTTATTCTTGACGAAGTCCTCCACCATACCGCTGCCCAGGGGACCGGGACGGTACAAAGCCACCAGGGCTACAATATCCTCAAAAACCTCCGGTTTCAGTTCCCTCAGGATACTCCGCATACCGCTGCTTTCCAGCTGAAATACCCCGGCGGTTTCACCCCTGCCCAGCATATCATAAGTAAACTGATCATCTATGGGAATCTTGTCTATATCAAGCTCAATACCTACGCTCTCGGCAATGGATTTAACCGCATCGTTGATCACAGTCAGCGTACGCAGGCCGAGCATGTCCATCTTTAGAAGACCGAGTTCTTCTACCGTTCCCATGGAAAATTGAGTCGTTACCGGCCCTTCTGAAGCCTTGTACAGGGGCAGATAATGGGTCAAAGGCTCAGGGGTGATCACAATGCCGGCAGCGTGGGTGGAGGCGTGCCTGGGCATCCCTTCCAACGCCGCGGCGGTGTCAATCAGTTTCTTTACTTCACCTTTTTGGTCGTAAAGCTCTTTTAATTCAGGCGCGTCATGCAAGGCTTTTTCTATGGTAATATTCAGTTCGGACGGCACCAGCTTGGCTACCCTGTCCACATCGCTGTAAGGCATGCTCAGTGCCCTGCCCACGTCCCGGATAGCCGCCCGGGCGGCCATGGTGCCAAAGGTAATAATTTGCGCCACGTGATCGGCGCCGTACTTTTGGACTACATAATCAATAACCTCGCCCCGCCGCTCGAAACAAAAATCGATGTCAATGTCCGGCATCGAAACTCTCTCGGGATTAAGAAATCTTTCGAAGAGCAAGCCGTATTTCAGCGGGTCGATATTGGTTATCCCCAGGCTGTAAGCGACCAGGCTGCCGGCGGCGGAACCCCGGCCGGGGCCCACCGGTATCCCTTTTGATCTGGCGAAATGGATGAAATCCCAGACGATCAGGAAGTAGGCCGAGTAACCCATCTGTTTGATCACGCCCAGCTCATATTCCATCCGTTTCTTTATCTCACCGCCGATTTCTCCGTATAACCTTTGGATTCCACGGTAGCAGAGCTCTTCCAAGTAGGTGTCGGCATTATACCCTTCAGGTACCGCGTAGTGAGGCAGATAGTAACTGCCGAATTCCATTTTTACATTGCAGCGCTCTGCAATGTCTAGTGTATTTTGCAAGGCCTGCGGATATTCGCCAAAAAGAAGCTGCATCTCGTCGGGGCTCTTCAGGTACAATTCTTCCGACTGGAATTTCATCCGGCCCGGGTCGTCCACACTTCTACCGGTTTGGATCGCCAGGAGCACGTCCTGATTAGCGGCGTCCCCGCGCCTGACGTAGTGGACGTCGTTGGTTGCAATTATGGGGATATTCATCTCCCTGTTTATCTTCAGCAGTTCCCGGTTGGCTGTCCGTTGTTCTGTAAAACCGTGGTCCTGCAGCTCCAGGTAAAAGTTACCCGGACCAAAAATATCACGGTACTCTCCTGCCGCCTGCCTGGCTTTTTCATTCTCCCCGGCCAGTACTTTGGCCGCCACCTCACCGGCGATGCAGCCGCTCAGGGCGATCAGTCCCTTGCTGCAACCGGCCAGCGCCTCCTTGTCAACCCTGGGCTTGTAGTAAAAACCTCTGGTAAAACCCTGTGATACAATATCAAGCAGGTTGTGGTAACCTTCTTCGTTTTCCGCCAGCAAGACCAGGTGGTTCAAGTTGTCATCAATCCTGGGGGTGCGATCTGACATGGTACGCGGCGCCACGTAGACCTCACAGCCGAGAATCGGCTTAATCCCGGCATTATTACAGGTCTTATAGAATTCCACCACGCCGTGCATGGCGCCGTGATCAGTTATAGCCAGCGCCGGCATCTCCATTTCGCCGGCTCTCTTTACCGCTTGCTTAATCCGGGCCGCCCCGTCCAAAAGGCTGTATTCGGTATGAACGTGCAAATGGACAAACAAAAGATTGATACCTCTTTTCGCTATGCTTTTTAAATTGCCTCTGTAGTTTGGTAATAAGGTATTATGAAAAAATATTTTAAAATCCTGTTAATTAATTTAAAACATGTTAATCCTGTCAATTTGTTTTAATTAGCTTCCCTCTGATAGCGGAAAGCATTTGCATGGATGTCAATTTAGCTTACCTCAAACCCGGAAAGCCCTGCTGTCTTAAAGCTTCGTACAGCACTACCGCCACTGAGTTAGCCAGGTTTAACGACCTGGCCTCACTGATCATCGGTACTCTTATTTTAGTCCCCGAATAAACGTTCATTATTTCCGGCGGCAGACCCCTGGTTTCCCTGCCAAAAATTAAAAACCCATCTGTTTCATACGAAACTTCCGTGTAAATAAGGGAGGCTTTTGTTGTAGCGAAATAAAACCGCCCTTTTTTATAACGGCCGGTAAAATCAGCGAAACTGTCATGGTAGATTACATCCACCAAATGCCAGTAATCCAGGCCGGCCCGCTTGAGGTACTTATCCTCAGTGGAAAAGCCCAGCGGTTTTATTAAATGAAGCGACGCGCCGGTAACGGCACAGGTTCTGGCAATGTTTCCGGTATTGGCGGGTATCTCAGGCTCAACCAGCACTATATTCAATACAGCTCACTTCCTGATTGGTAAAAACTGCAGTATTCTTTTAAACTGCATTTATGGCAGGCCGGCTTCCTGGCCAAACAAATTGCCCGGCCATGGAAAATCAACCTGTGGTGAAAAGGCATTCTTTCTCCAGACGGTACACAGGCCGCCAGGTCTTCCTCAACCTTTGCGGGTTCACGCGCTGCGGACAGCCCCAGCCTGCGGGCTACGCGAAAAACATGTGTGTCAACCGGCAGGGCGCTGCCGCCGTAAGCCACTCCAATAATTACTCCCGCGGTTTTCCGGCCTACTCCCGGCAACGCCTCCAGCTCACTCCTGGTCATGGGTACGCAGCCGCCGTGGGATTTAATAATCTCTCTTGCTGATTCTATAATAAACCTGCTTTTATTGCGGTACAAACCGCAGCTCTTAATCTCTTGCTCCAGTTCCTCCGGTGTCAGGCGGGCAAAGTCCTGGGGCTTATTATACTTTTTAAACAGGCGGTCGGTAATGCGGTTCACCTGCTTATCCGTACACTGGGCTGATAAAATTGCCGCTACCAAAAGCTCGAAGGGTGTCTCAAAAACCAATGATGTACCGGCGTCCGGGTAGTTTTCCGCCAACGATTTTAAAATATAGGTAATTTTTTCCTCTCTCGAACATCGTACTTTATTTATGAATAAAACTCCTTTATTTGAGCATTCTTAATAAAATTAACTGGTTTTTGCTACCAATTACAAATACTATTTTACCTTCAATATTTTTTCAAAAATCTGTTTCATCTTTTGCTAATAAAGCATATATTTCTGGGCAATAATAAAAAAAGCATGCGGATAGTTCAATTATACCACGATTTTTTGCTTGATAATCTCTTCTTATTTCAAAGGAGGACAACTTAATGCCTGTACTAGTTCTTTTGTTTTTTTCAGCTTTAATAGTATTTGTGCTGGCGGGTATTTTTTTATGGCCTGTCAAGCGCAACCGCGCGGCCAAAATTGTTAACCAGCCCCGGCCGCTGTTCATCGAGGAGACTGCGGAAGAATTGGGAATAAACGTCCCTGACCCGGCCAAGCGGCCGCCTCTTACGGAGCAGGATATTTACCTGCCGCACAATTACGGGGTGGACCGGATGGTCATTCTCGCCCGCGACCCGCATTGGCTGTTCGCCTACTGGGAAATCACAGCCACGAAACAAGAGGAGTTTACCAGCACATACGGTACAGAAGCTTGGCTCTCAACCCACCCGGTTTTAAGGATCTACGATGTTACCGGCGTTGCCTTCAACGGTAATAACGCCCATAAATATACTGATTATCATATGGATGAAAACATTGACAACTGGCATATTGAAGTTGGTGAGCCCGACCGTGCATTTTGTGTGGATCTGGGGCGCATGTTTCCCGACGGCCGTTTTATCACCCTGCTGCGCTCCAATATAGTCACTACCCCACGGGCTTCTCTTTCCAACCGTCTGGACGAGGAATGGATGTGGATTGAGGGACTCTACCAATCTATAGGAAGGGTTAAATACGGAACCAGTTCGCCTATGATTATTGAGGAACTGGCTTTAAGAAAAGACGTGATCCCGCTCGGCGTCAGCTCTCCGGGGAACTGGCACGCTTAACATAAGGAATCAGAGAAGTGAAAGGAGCCTGTTAATGTCAAAAGGATACCTCTGCCTTGTACTACACGCGCACCTGCCCTATGTGCGCCACCCCGAGCACGAAGATTTTTTGGAAGAAAAATGGCTGTACGAAGCCATTACTGAAACATATATCCCATTAATACAGACTTTTGAGAGGCTGCTGGCAGACAATGTCGGCTTCCGGTTAGCTATGAGCCTGTCCCCACCCCTGATCTCGATGTTGACTGACTCACTGTTACAGGATCGCTATGTCCGCCATTTGGAAAAACTGATTGAATTGGCCGGAAAAGAAGAAGGACGCACTTACGGAAGCCTCTTCCATGAAACCGCCCTGATGTACAAACAGCGGTTGCAGGAAGCTATGTATATTTTTCGTGACCAATACGGCCGCAACCTGGTCAGCGCCTTTAAAAAATTCCAGGATTGCGGACGGCTTGAGATTATCACCTGCGCTTCCACTCACGGGTACCTGCCTTTTATGATGCTCTATCCCGAAGCTGTAAACGCGCAGGTGAGAGCGGCAGTTGACCTGTATACCCGTCACCTGGGCCGGCCGCCGCGCGGCATTTGGCTGCCCGAATGCGCTTACGCGCCGGGCATAGATGAAATACTGAAAAGAAATGGCTTGCAGTTCTTTTTCACTGACGCGCATGGTGTGCTGTATGCGTCGCACCGGCCCCGTTTCGGTATATTCGCGCCCATATACTGCCCCTCCGGGGTAGCAGCCTTTGGCCGGGACATCGAATCTTCCAAACAGGTCTGGAGCAGCCAAGAAGGTTACCCTGGTGATTATGAATACAGGGAGTTCTACCGGGATATCGGGCACGATCTTGATTTCGAATACATTAAACCTTATATCCATCCCGATGGACTAAGGACACATACCGGTTTTAAATATCATAAAATAACCGGGAAAGTGGAATTGGGACAAAAAGAACCCTACTCCCCCCGGCGCGCAGAGGAAAAAGCAGCAGAACACGCCGGCAACTTCATGTTTAACCGCCAGCATCAGATTCTACACCTGGCCAGCATGATGGAAAGACCGCCAATCATTGTCGCGCCTTATGATGCGGAGCTTTTTGGTCACTGGTGGTATGAAGGTCCCAAGTGGCTGGAATATTTAATCAGAAAAATTGCCTTTGACCAGGATATTATCGAATTGATCACCCCCAGTGATTACCTGCACAGGTTTAGTTGCAACCAGGTGGCGGTTCCCTGTGCTTCCAGCTGGGGAAACAAGGGTTATCACGAGGTCTGGCTGTGCGAGGCCAATGACTGGATCTACAGGCACCTGCACATGGCGGCCAGGATGATGACCATCATGGCCAACCGGCGGAGCGGCGCCGGAGGAGTGCTCCGCCGGGCACTCAACCAGGCGGCGCGGGAATTGATGCTGGCCCAGAGCAGCGACTGGGCTTTTATCATGAGCACCGGCACAATGGTTGAATACGCCGTGCGGAGGACCAAGACCCATCTCAACAACTTCCTCCGTCTGCATCACGAGATCGAAGGCAACCGGATCGACGAGGGTTGGCTGAGGGATTTGGAATACCGGGATAATATATTTCCCGATATGGATTACAACTGGTATCGGCAGCTTGTACCGGAAGAAAAGGCAGTGTGAATACAACTGGAATGAAAAACCTCTTTCAAATTGAAAGAGGTTTTTCATTTTTTATATATATAACAATAACTTAACAACTTAGACTCGTGACCTCTAACAGTTTATCGTAGTAACGTAAATTTGCGAAGTCGCATTCATAATTATCATCCTTACCTACAACTTTCAGGATAGGTACCGGATACCTATGTTTACATCATTTACATCTTGAACCCGGGGTAAAACATATAGTAATCTTAGATTAACATTCATAGAAAGGGATGGCCAAATGCGCAAAATTCTATTACTTGTAGTGTTTACCATGATTTTGTCACTAACTTTATCTTCTGCGGCAATTGCCCACCAACATAATGGAATTATTTTCTACGGCAACAGCCAAAGTGGGTCAGTTAGCTTCGGTGACCACGGTTACGCCTGGTACCACTCTGATTCCGATAATGATTCTAACATTTCTGTTATCGACCGCTGGCGTGCTTATTTCAACAGCAAAACTGATAAACATTATAAAGATTGGCAGTTTAAGAATCACTTTAAACGGTTAGGCGACCGGGACGGAGAACGGTATTACTACGTGGACGATAATGGTGTCAGTCACTATTTTTACCTTAACCCAGATCGGGAGTATGAAGTGCGCACCTATAAAGACAAAAACGGCACTACCCAGTATTCTTTCAAAGCCATAGGCTGGAAATAAAATATAGGTATTAGATCAAGCAAGGGGCTGTCCTATAAGCTATGGGATAGCCCCCTCTTGGGTTTCAGCCTGCCATTCCAATTCAAGGGCATTCCTCAGCCCCAGAGTCAATCTCCAAACAGGGGTGTATCCCCTTTCCTACGTCGCTTTGTCCTGCCTGGGATATTACCAATTAACTCTTTGACCCAGTTATTTCATTTATCTTCTTGATGTACATATCGGTCAGTGATTCAGCTATTTCCATAGTGCTGCCTTCACTGAAAACCCGGCACACCGGTTCGTCGGGATCCGGAAGTACCAGCGCCCACCCATCCGGGTGAAAAATTTTAATGCCGTCCAACGTTTCAAACTGGCTGGCGGGAGGGTCCTGAACAAGACGTCTGATTACTTTTCCTTTGGCTTCCCATGACACCGGAACATCCCGGCTGGTCATAAAAAATTGCGGTATTTCATCCACCAGGGCGGATAATTTAATTTTATCCCTGGCCTGATAATCTAGAATATTTACCAGAGCGGACAATGCGTCAAAATGCAGGAAAAACTGCGATATGCTGTCCGGCGCCGACTCCTGCGTCAATACCTTATCCAAAAAATCCTGGGGGGCTGTTTTTGTCCGCACTACCTTGCCCCGGTATTGTTCAGCCAGCGATTCGATAACCATTGGAGCGGTCACCGGCACAACCACCGAACCGGACTGACCTTTCAGGATAATCAGTGATATAAGGACGGTCAGCAGATTATCCTGGATCACCCGGCCTTTTTCGTCAATTAGAATTATGCGGTCCGCATTTGGCTCCAGGATCGCGCCGGCGTCGGCGCCGCTTTCAATTACCGCTTGAGCCAGGGCAGGAAGCGCTTCCAGACAAACATTCCAGCTGCAAAACCCCCCGGCTCCGGCCGAGCGAAAATCCTCGACGGCAAAGCCCAGCTTATCGCGCAGATCGTCAACATATCCGGCAAGGTTTGACCTGTCATAACAAAGGAGCAGTTTAAAACCTGCCCGGCGGATACAAGCGTTATCCGGTCCTGTACAAACCGCTGCTATGTACTCATTATAAACTTCGGTAACAGCTTGCGGGGGGTGCAGCCTGCCTGCTTCAGACCGGGGAAAATCCTCCCTGGCCAGCGCGTTTTCAACCTTGCGCTCCAACTCCCTGGAAATATTCCCGCCCCGGGCGTTCATAAAAACCATAACAAGCTTATCCGGAGAGTCCGGGGACACCTTAACGTGTATACCGGCCTTGCAGCCCAAAGACCGCACAGCGTAGCGGCTTTCCGGGGTAATGCTTCCGCTCAAGTTCAGTACCTCAGCTCCCACCGATTGGGCGCCGCTGATCAGCGCTTCTTTGATCATGGCCGAAGCTATATAGCTGTCACTACTTACACTGATGCGCACCGCTGAACCGTTCACCGAGCCGAAAGCCGCGCCGAGCCTGACCGCTGTTTCAGGTGTGATTTCCACATTGACCAGACCTGAAATGCCCTCAAAGCCAAATATTTTTTTCGGAGAAGCAGTACCCCAGATGACGCTGCGGTGTACTGTGGCGCCTGGTTCCACCAGTTTGTGAGGCCATAGTTTCACGTCAGGTTTCAACTGGCTGTTTTCACGTATAATTGAATCGTCTCCGACAACAGCTCCCTCGTAGATACCCGCTTTAGCCTGCACCTGGACCCTGCTGCCGACAACCGCGCCACGCAGAGCGGCGCCGTTTCCCACAAAAACGTTGTTCCAGATGACGCTCCTCTTTATGGAAGCGCCCCTCTGCACGAGACAGCCGCTGCCCAGAAGAGTATATGGTTCTATTCTGGCGCCGGCCCCAATCTGGCAATTCATCCCGATTAAAGCCGGCCCTTTTACCACGGCCGCCTGATCAATAAATGCCCCCTCATCCACCCAGACCTGCGGGGCAACCTCTTTCCCGGGCATTTTTATTCTGACTTTTCCATCAAGGATATCGTGGTGCGCTTCCAGGTACTGCTGGAGGTTGCCGATATCGCACCAGTAGCCAGGCAGGACTATGCCAAACAGGGGCTTTTTCTCCCTGAGCAAAAGCGGAAATAAATCCTTGCTGAAATCGAACTTCTGGCCGGGCGCGAAATAATCAAGAGCTTCCGGCTCGAGAACATATATCCCGGTGTTCACCGTATCGCTGAATACCTCTCCCCAACCCGGCTTTTCCAGAAATTGAGTTACTTTTCCGTCTTCCGACGTTATTACTACACCGTATTCCAGCGGGCAGTCGACCCTGGTTAAAACTAAAGTCGCTATGGCGCCCTGCTTTTTATGAAATTCCACAGCTTTGGACAGCTCCAGGTCGGTAAGAGCGTCCCCGCTGATCACCATAAAAGTTTCATCCAGAAACGAGGCCGCGTTCTTTACGCTTCCCGCCGTACCCAGAGGCGAATCTTCAACAAAGTAATGTAAATTCACGCCGTGCCCGGCTCCATTGCCGAAGTGGTCCCGGATTGCCTCGGGCATATACTGGAGGGTCACCCCGATATCGCTAAAACCATGCTCTTGCAATAAAGCAATAATATGGCTCATAATAGGCTTGTTCAGGACCGGGACCATTGGCTTTGGCCTGCCACAGGTAAGAGGTCTTAAACGGGATCCCTCACCGCCGGCCATAATGACAGCCTTCATACCAAAACCTCCGTCATTGAATTTATATTTCTAGGAATACCTGGTCAGCATCCGGTTAAAGCGCCCGAAAATACCGGAATGCCTTTCTGGCGCTTCCCACACGGCAGTGCGGCTGGCCTTCAACACTTCTTTATAAACCGAGAGCGTTTGCCGGGCGATATACTGCCAGTTAAATTCATCCACAACCCTGTTATAGGCGTTTTCCTTGAGCTTTTCTCCCAGCTCAGGCTTCTTTAGGAGAGTCAGGATATTACGGGCGAGAGAATGGCTGTTGCCGGTGCGCACCTTCAGTCCGTCAACACCCTGTCTTACGATTTCACTGATACCCCCGCAGTCGGAAACCACAACCGGGGTCCGGGCGGCCATAGCCTCCAGGGCCACAATACCGAAAGGCTCGTACAGGCTTGGAAATACCGCCACATCAGACCAGCTGTATAAACTATTCCTGACATCATCGTTGATATACCCGGTAAAATATACCCTGTTTGCTATTCCCAACAACTCGGCCTGCTGTTTCAGAGCGTTAAGGTACGGTCCTTTTCCCGCGATAATAAATTTAGTCTGGGGATAATTTGATAATATTTCAGGCGCCGCGTCCAGCAAAACCTGAACACCTTTTTCTTTGACCAGCCTGCCCACATAGAAGATAATTTTCTCGTCGGGAGCGGCGTAAAAACTGCGGCTGGCCTTATCGCTCCTGGTTTGAAAGTTGGCGACATTTACACCGTTTGGTATTATCGCCACCTTGTCCTGGGGCAGCTGAAAAACATGCCTGATTTCTCCTTCCATGTACCGGCTGCAGCAGATAACCTTCCAGGCTTCATATGTAAGCCACCATTCAATGTCGCTGATATGCCTCTGCACATCATTGTGCAGGCCGTAATTGCGGCCATATTCGGTGGCGTGAATGGTGACGACCAGGGGCAGCCGCCCGGCATGTTTGATGGCCCTGGCCGCATAAGCCACCAGCCAGTCGTGTGCGTGGACGATGTCAAAACTGCGTATATCGGCGAGAAGAGGAATGGCTCTTTCCAACAGGGCGACGTTAAACTGCGCCACCCAGGTCACAAAGTCGGGGGAAGACACCTGGTAAGGCTCCACCCTGTAAACCTTGACCCCGTTTACCTGCTCAAATGACGGAGCTCCTTTTTCACCTGCCGTGATCAGGTGCACTTCCACCCCCTGATCCGGGTAGGCGTTCGTTAAATCATATACATGCTGGGCTAGTCCGCCAACGCTTTTGGGCGGGTATTCCCAGGACAACATTAAAACTTTCATTAACCGGCCTCCTATTCATTTGTATTTTTTTTTAAACTGACAATAGCAAAAATCCCCACCGGGTTAATGGCAGGGATTGTTCCTCTTAATATCGCTGGCCCCCGTTGTGGATCTCAAAGCTCCAGTTGACTCCGTTGTTGTTGTCCCAGTGATCGGCGCTGTCCTTGAAACAGAAGTTAAATCTCCCTTCGCTCTCCGGCATTTCCACATCGCTTACCCAACCCCAGCCTGTTTTCTCCATCTGGATGTTTTGCACAGCCCGCCACCTGTTATGCGGGCCGAATCCATAATGGAGATAAACCTGGCCGCTTTCTTTTCCCAGCAACCCTTCATAAAAAACCGTGACTTCCTCGCCAGCGGTAATCGGCGTCGGGTCAATCACAACCCCGCCGGGGTAATCAGCATTATGCATGGCCCGCAGTTTTGCTTCCCCTTGGCCGAATCTGGTTGGATTAGCCATCCGGCTCCACCTCCTCAGTTATGGTATAATTAGTTTTTATTTACACTAGTATGGTTTTTCTGCGGTTTTTTATGCAGGCCATTTAATAAGTAATATAAAAAGGACTCTTCCTCCCACCGAGGCAGAAAGTGGAACTCCCACTTATTAAAGTGGGAGTCTTGGAAGTAAGTTAAATATTAATTTTTTTATGATTTCATATCTTTTTTGGCCTGATCCGGTTTGTCTAATTTTTTTTCAAATTCTTCTCTTTCCCCATTAGATTCAAATCCCTGCTTAAAATAAACCTTCCACAAGATCAACAGGGCGACGGCTAAGCCTATTAGCAATTCCCAATTATTTATAAACCAGCCCATGCTTGTATACACCTCCGATCATTATAAGCACGACCCAGCGGCATTTTATATTTTTTTACCCGATGACTCCATCTTTTAAGGCTATCCTTTTATAGTTTTTCTCTTAATAGCTTGTTTGCCAGTTCAGGATTCGCCTTGCCTTGCGAGGCCTTCATCACCTGGCCGACCAGAAATCCCAGGGCGCGCTCCCTGCCGGCTTTATAATCCTCCACCGGCCCGGGATTCCTGGCCAGCACCTCATCCACTATGGCGACAATAACGCGCTTATCGCTGATCTGGGTCAGGCCCTTTTCTTTAACGATGGTTTCAGCAGCCTTGCCTCCGGCGAACATTTCAGCAAAGACTGTTTTGGCGATTTTGCCGCTGATAGTGCCCCGCCCAATCAACATTAACAAGGAAGCCAAATTTTGCGGCGTAACTTTGCACCCGGTTATTTCTATACCGTGCAGGTTAAGCAGCCTGTTGAGGTCACCCATGATCCAGTTGCTGATTGCTTTGGGATGCGGGTAAGCTTTCACGCATTCCTCGAAATAATCGGCCAGCTCCTTGGTATTGGTCAGGATAGCGGCGTCATATGCCGGCAGACCGTACTCTTTCACATAGCGAAGCCTGCGCTGATCAGGCATTTCCGGCAGGGAATTGCGGATATCTGCCACCCACTGTCTGTCTATCAGTAGCGGAACCAGATCCGGATCGGGCAGGTAACGGTAGTCGTGGGCGTACTCTTTGCTGCGCAGGGACAGGGTCTCACCTTTTCCCTCATCCCATGTGCGGGTCTCCTGGACGATCTTCCCGCCGGCCTCAAGGGTCTTGATCTGGCGCTCTGCCTCAAAGGCCAGTGACCGCTGAAGGGATTTAAAAGAATTGAGATTCTTTATTTCAGCTTTAGTGCCAAACCCGCCCGTCCCAACAGGCCGCACTGATATATTGGCATCACAGCGCAGGCTGCCCTCTTCCATCTTGCAGTCGGAGACACCGGTATACAGAATAACTGTCCGGAGTTTTTCCATGTATTGGCGGGCTTCTTCCGGTGAGCGCAGATCTGGTTCGGAGACGATTTCAATCAGGGGCACGCCGGCCCGGTTGTAATCTACCAGAGAGAAGGGTGTAGTGGTGATGGTCCCCTGGTGCACCAGTTTGCCGGTGTCCTCTTCCATATGCAGGCGGGTGATGCCTATTTTCTTCACTCCGTTTGCAGTGTCGATTTCCAGGCAGCCGTGCTTGGCGATGGGCAGGTCATACTGAGAGATTTGATAGTTTTTAGGCATATCGGGATAATAGTAATTCTTCCGGTCGAATTTAGAAAACTCGGCTATTTTACAATTAAGCGCCAAGGCGGCTCTGATAGCGTACTCCACTACCTTCTTGTTGACCACAGGGAGAGCACCCGGCAAGCCAAGGCAGACCGGACAAACATGGGTATTCGGTGCGCCTCCGAACTCGGTGGTGGAATCACAGAATATTTTCGCCCTGGTTTTAAGCTCCACATGCGCTTCCAGGCCTATTACAGTTTCATACTGAGGCAAAACTACATACCTCCTCTTATAAAACAACTAGGACAGGATTAACAAGATTTCTCAGGATTTACAGGATTCAAAAAGTTTTTTTGCATTAAATATCCCAATAAAACAAATAAAAATTAGTTCAAAATAATTTTAATAACAATATTTAAAAAATAATCCTGTTAATCTCTTTTATAATCCTGTTAATCCTAAATCCTGTCAATTTGTTTTATAGTTCCGGAAATTGTTTATGATAGTCAGTATTCTGCTCGAAGGTGTACGCCGCCCGGAACATGGTACCCTCGTCGAAATGCCTGCCCATCAACTGCAGGCCAACGGGCAAACCTCCGGCAAAACCGCAGGGAATTGACAGCCCCGGTATGCCGGCCAGGTTTACCGAGATCGTGCAAATATCAGACAGGTACATCTGCAGGGGATTATCTATTTTCTCCCCGATGCGGAATGCTGTGGTAGGTGATACTGGTGAAAGGAGCAGGTCGTATTTTTTAAAAGCGCGGTCAAAGTCCTCTTTAATCAGGGTCCGTACCTTGAGCGCCTTCAGGTAGTGAGCATCATAGTATCCTGTTGAAAGCGCGTATGTCCCCAGCATGATTCTCCTTTTAACCTCATGGCCGAACCCCTGGCTGCGGGTCTTCATAAACATGTCAATTACATCTTCAGAGCCTTTGGCGCGTATACCATAACGCACCCCGTCATAACGGGCCAGGTTCGAACTGGCCTCGGCCTGGGCGATCAGGTAGTATGTAGGCAAAGCGTATTCAGTATGGGGAAGGGTGGTATATTCCACCACGGCGCCGAGGGACTCCAATTTCTCCATTGCTTTTAAGACGACGCCGCGCACCGCCGGGTCTATTCCTTCCGCCATGTATTCCTCGGGCACACCCAGTTTCATGCCGCGCACATCGTCCTTTAAAAAACCGGTGTAATCTACCGCCTGGTATTTAGCCGAGGTAGAGTCCAGCGGGTCGTGGCCGCAGATAGCATTCAGCATTAAGGCACAGTCGGTAACATCTCTGGTAAAAGGCCCGATCTGGTCAAGGGAAGAAGCGTATGCAATCAGGCCGTAACGTGAAACTGCGCCGTAAGTGGGCTTCATGCCGACAACACCGCAAAACGAAGCCGGCTGCCTGATGGAGCCCCCGGTATCAGAACCAAGTGCGCAAACAGCTGCACCGGCGGCTACTGCTGCTGCGGAGCCCCCGCTGGAGCCGCCCGGTACCCTGCTGGTATCCCAGGGGTTCCGTGTTACCAAAAAGGCTGAGTTTTCGTTGGAAGACCCCATCGCAAATTCGTCCAGGTTGGCCTTGCCGGCGATCGTGCTGCCGGCAGCCTCCAGTCTTTTAACAACAGTAGCACTGTACGGCGGTATGAAATTGGACAGGATTTTCGAACCAGCCGTAGTTCTGATGCCGTCAGTGCATATGTTATCTTTTATTGCAATGGGGATGCCGGAAAGGGGAGAGATTTTTTCGCCATTCCTGATTTGCCTGTCGACTGCCCGGGCCTGGGCCAGAGCATTTTCCCTGGTCCTGGTTATATAAGCCCCGATCTGATCATCGACAGCATCAATCCTGGCAAAAACAGTCTTGTTTAATTCTTCCGCTGAAATTTCTTTTTTTATTAATTGATCGTGCATTTCATGTGCAGTACGCAGAGTAAACTGCAAATCACTCGCCTCCCAAAAAACAGCAGGTTGTCCAACCCGGATCCTGGTTTCCCGTGCTTAAACAATTTTTGGCACTTTAAAGTAATTCTCTTCCTGGTCAGGACAGTTGGCCAGGGCGTCTTCCCGAGAGATATGCAGGCCTGCCCAGTCCTCGCGAAAAACATTTTGCAAAGGCAGCACATGGGCGGTAGGCTGCACATTTTCCGTATCAAGACGTGCGAGAAATTGAAAATGCTCCAGAATGTCATTCAGCTGCCTGGTGTACATATCTTTCTCCGGCCCGGTCAACTCCAGCCTGCTCAGCAGGGCAACGTGTTCAACGTCTTTCTTTGTGATCAAGTTTTTTCACCTTCTCCAATTTTAGCAATCAATATTAGCAGATCTCAAAGGCTATATTTTAATGCATGTTTATTTTTTTAGATAACGTTTAATCCATTCCTGTTAACTTTTTGAATTCATCTTCGTCCAATATAGGGATGGCCAGTGATACAGCCTTGTCGTATTTAGAGCCGGGTTTTTCTCCGGCCACAACATAATCAGTGCTGCGGCTGACGCTGGCAGATACTTTCCCGCCCAATCTTTCCACTGCTTCTTGGGCCTCCTGGCGGGTAAAACTCTCCAGGGCGCCGGTCAGGACAAAGACCTTCCCGGCCAGCGGCCCAGCCCCGGCGCTGCTGTTTCTTGCCGCCCGGGTATTGACACCTGCCTGGACAAGTTTATCAATAACCTGCCTGTTCTGCGCTGCCGCAAAAAATGAAACAATGCTGGAAGCGATCTTTGGTCCGATTTCGGGAATAACCATCAGTTCATCCTCGCCGGCGCCCATCAAAGCCTCAAGGGAATCATAGTGAGCAGCCAATATCTTTGCCGACCTCTCGCCCACATGGCGGATTCCCAGGGCAAAGATCAGCCTGGCCAGGGAATTTTTTTTACTTGCCTCCACAGCCCCTAATAAGTTTTGAGCTGACTTTGGCCCCAGTCTCTCCAGGGCAACAAGATCTTCAAAACGCAGACGGTAGAGATCCGCCGGATCATGTATAAGCCCGCCGGCAAGGATCTGGGCAAGCACAGCCGGGCCCAGTCCGGCTATGTTCATGGCATGGCGTGATGAAAAGTGGATTAGTCCCTCCCACAGCTTGGCCGGGCAGGCTATGTTCGCACAGCGTACCGCAGCCTCTCCTGCCGCCCGCGCGACCCTGGAGCCGCATGAAGGACATTCTGACGGCATAGTCCAGACCTTTTCATCACCTTTCCTTTCATCCGGCAGGACAGCAAGAACCTCGGGAATTATGTCTCCCGCTTTCTGGATCATCACCCTGTCGCCGATGCGGATGTCTTTTTCACGTATATTGTCTTCATTATGTAAAGTAGCTCTGCTTACTGTAGTGCCGGCAACCCGCACCGGCTCCATCTCCGCGGTGGGCGTAAGGACGCCAGTACGTCCCACCCGCACAAAAATATTCTTTACAGTTGTAACTGCCTGCTCCGGCGTAAATTTATAAGCGATAGCCCAGCGGGGGCTTTTCATGGTCGCCCCCAGCCTCTGCTGCTGAACGAGAGAGTCGACCTTTATGACCAGCCCGTCCACCGCGTAGGGCAGCTCGAAGCGGCGCGACTGCCAATCCAGGCAGTATTTTATAACTTCAGCCATGTCATCAAACAAATGAAACTCGTTGACCCGCAAACCAAGTTCCTGCAATAATTGTAAAACATCGCTGTGATCCCGCGGGTCAACTCTCTCACTATAGCCTATCCCATAGACAAAGAGGTTCAGCCGGCGTGATGCTGTAATCCTCGGATCAAGCTGACGCAGGGTTCCGGCGGCGGCATTGCGCGGGTTGGCAAAGAGGGGTTCGCCTGTTTCCTCCCTGGCCTCGTTCAGCCGTGCAAAAGAATCCTTTGACATGTAGGCTTCTCCTCTTACTTCCAGAGCCCGGACGATCTTGCGGAGACGAAGCGGTACACTTCTAATAGTCTTTAAATTCTCGCTGATATCTTCACCTGTCTCACCGTCACCGCGGGTGGCCCCCCTTGAAAAAAGCCCATTTTCGTAAAAAAGCGAAACAGCAAGGCCGTCTATTTTGGGCTCAACAACATATTTGACAGGTTCACCGGGCAGCGCCTGCCGCACCCGGCGGTCAAAATCCCTTAGTTCACCTTCGTCAAAAGCATTGGCCAGGCTCATCATCGGAGAAAGGTGGCGAACAGTGGCAAACCCTTCCCTGGGCTGTCCGCCAACCCTCTGCGTAGGTGAATAAGGGCTGGCCAGGGAGGGGTACTGCTTTTCAAGTTTTTCCAGCTCCCTGATCATTTTATCGTAACGGGCGTCTGATATGGTTGGATCATCCATAACGTAATAACGGTAATTATGCGCCTCGATCTCTGCGCTTAAGGCTTCGATCCTCTCTCTGACCCGTTCAATATCCTGGTTCATCTCCACACCCCCTTTTTTAACCGGGACATATCTCTGACCTCATCTGATTGGTGACATTTCTCAAGCATCCCGATCGGGAACATACCTCCGTCCCCAGAGGAATACCCGTCAGAGAGGTGTGTCCCCATTCCACTGTCATTGTGCCGACCGCAACAGTCAGTTTCACAACATATGTGTCAAGAAAATCGTGTCAAGGAAATCGCCCCCTTGACACGCCTTATCTACATAACCCTCTTACACCAGCAGGGAAGCTGCATATTTGACCAGGTAAGCTGCCGGCACAAAAATCAGCTGGGCCAAAACCGTGCCCAAGATCCTTGTGATTGTAAGGTATATAACCATTTGTTTCACATCTTCCTCGTCCCGTTCCCCCCGCAGTGCCTGGTCAGTAATGGCTGCGGCAGTAGGCTCGACTACCGTCGCCGAGAGAATGGTGGCCACCCCGTTTACCACAGCCGAAAGCAGGGCAGCGGTTGAACGGAAATTGGGAAACAGCGCCCCGGCGTAAATGGCAGAGAGCACCCCGGTAGTATACACACCGGTAACAATAATATTTAAAAATAAAAATGTCTTGGGGATGGCCATTTTCTTTTTTGGCGCTATTTTAAGAGAACTCTTGCCCGGCTGGACGATTTGGCCGCCGGCTTTCATAAACCGGCGGGGTGATATCATGATCCTGCCCAGCATGCGGGGCACTGAGCCGGTCTCTTCGAATAAGAAGATAGCCCGGTTAAATATATTGACAAATGCAGGAATCAAGGCCGCAGCAATAATAGTCCCCACAGTCGCAGCCAGGATTACGAACCGTATGTTCTGGGTGAGCGAGACCAGCAGCGCCTGGTAAGCGGCGCTGTTAATCAGCTGCGCGTCTGTCACCCCGCCCCCCGCCTGGATCTGCCCGGTTTTAATAACTATCTCTACGATTGACGCGAGGATCGGCGCCTGAATAGTATTGGCGGTACTGGCTATAAGAAATATCACGTTATAAATAGATAAGCCAGTGGCCAGTCGCCGGGTGCGCACACCCGATATGCGCATAGCATAAGCCAGGGTATTGATAAAATGGATAACCGCTGTAAGAGCGGCCACGATCAGGAGACGCTCCATAATCCCTCCGCAACCGGTCTAATAATAGTATTGCCAAAAGACAAATACCTCAGTTACCCGGTTAGGTCACACCAATTTATATTTTAATTATTACATCTCGTTTGCCTTCTCCAGCGGCGCGAATTTTGCCAGGAGCACTTTTATGCCCTGGTCCGGAAAGGCCACCTGGTACTCTGTGTCCTCGCCCTCGCCCCGCACCCCGACGATCACACCCGGGCCCCATTTACTGTGCCTGACCCGGTCTCCGAGAATATATCGCTGTGAATCCGAAATTTTTTTGGCGCCGGTAACTCCTGTCTTTCCCTGCCCGGTCCGGCGTTTTTCACCGGCTTTCTCCAGGAAGTCATCACCGCTCAAAAGGTGGGGGGGGATTTCCTCAAGAAAGCGGGAGGGTTTGTTGTACTTCTCGGCGCCAAAAAGAGTCCTCTTCCAGCAGTGGGTAAGGTAAAGGCGCTCCATAGCCCTGGTCACGCCGACATAACACAAGCGGCGTTCCTCCTCCAGTTCACCTGGTTCCAGCAATGACCGGAAATGGGGAAAGACGCCCTCCTCCAGACCGGGTAGGAACACAACCGGGTATTCCAGGCCTTTGGCGCTGTGCAGTGTCATCAGGGACACCTGGTCACTTTCCGTGTCGTACTTGTCCAGGTCAGTTACCAGGGCTATATTCTCAAGAAAACTCCTGAGCCCTTTTTCATCGGCTTCCTGGTCAAATTCCAGGGTTCCGGAAATAAACTCGTCCAGGTTTTCCAGCCTGGTGCGCGACTCCACGGTATCTTCAGCCAGCAGTTCCTTCCGGTACCCGGTTTGTTCCAGCACTTCCCTGGCCAGGTCGGTAACCGCGGCGTCGAATGATGCTTCTGTTAAGCGCCGGAGCAGCAGGCCCAGTTCGCTGCACTTAGCCCTGGCCCTGGCGGAAAGGCCGCCAATTTCAGCTGATCTGGCAAGAGCTTCAACCGGCGTGATTACATGATTCTCAGCAAAAGATATAATTTTACTGAAAGAAGCCGGCCCGATACCGCGCCTGGGCACATTTATTATTCTGGCCAGGCTGACCGTGTCCCGCTGGTTTACGATCAGTCTGAGATAGGCCAGTATATCTTTTATTTCTTTCCGGGCGTAAAATTTCAAGCCCCCGACAATAGTATAAGGCAAGCCCGCCCGGACAAATTTTTCCTCGATCACCCGCGACTGGGCGTGGGTGCGGTACAGCACGGCAAAATCACGGTAAGGCCTGTTTTCCGTTTCTTTTAGCTGAAAAATTATCCTTGCTATATAATCAGCTTCCTTGTGCTCGTCCTCGCAAAAAAAGCTTACCAGGCCGGCGCCTGGGCTGGCCGCGGTCCACAAGCGCTTTTCCTTGCGGTTTTCGTTGTTTTTGATAATATGATTGGCCGCCTCCAGGATTTGACCGGTTGAGCGGTAATTCTGCTCAAGCTTTATTAACGCTGCCTCAGGGTAGTCTCTTTCAAAGCTTAAGATATTTTTAATATCCGCGCCCCGCCAGCTATAGATACCCTGGTCCGGATCCCCCACCGCGAATAAGTTGCGGTGAGCGCCCGCCAGCAGGTTGACCAAAACATACTGGGCATGGTTAGTATCCTGGTATTCATCGACCAGTATATGGCGGAAGCGGTCCTGGTAGTAGGCCAGGACCTGGGGGTACTCCCGGAAAAGCCGCACTGTTAGAAAAATAAGGTCGTCAAAATCTACAGCGTTATTCCGCCGCAGTTTTTCCTGATACAGGACATAAACCCTGGTAACGGCCTGGTTAAAATTATCGTAAGCATACCTTTCGTAATCGCTCGCGGTGAGCAGCTGGTTTTTAGCCTGGGAGATGGCCGCCGCGATCGCCCGGGGCGGATATCTTTTTTCGTCGATATCCAGCTCTTTGATACAGTCCTTGACAACGGTAAGCTGGTCATCGCTGTCATAGATCACAAAATCGCGGCTGCGCCCGAAAAACTCCTCCTGGCGCTTTAAAATACGCAGGCAAGCGGCATGAAAGGTGCAGATCCAGATGTCACGGGACATCTCCGGCGCCAAGGCTTCTACCCGCGCCCTCATTTCCCGGGCTGCTTTGTTGGTAAAAGTAATAGCCAGAATACGGTAGGGCTGGATCAGCATTTCCTTGATCAGATATACAACCCGGCAAGTCAAAACCCTGGTTTTGCCGCTGCCGGCGCCGGCCAGGACCAGCAGCGGTCCGTCCCCGTATGTCACCGCCTCAACCTGGGCGGGATTAAGATTGTCTAATACGTCCATCAATCCTCCAAAAATCTAACATCTTATTTAATAATATAAATTCTAAGTTATTAGCGCAAATCCTTCACTGGCATCAGTGCCGGCTGTAGACATTGTTCATTGAATTTTAGGCTATAGTTCGACTTATAATAAAAAAAACCGATATAAATCCGGGTTGGCGAGCCTTTGACCCACAAAATAATTCACCATTAAACCGAATGTTATCAGCTATATTTAAGAGCATATTTAATTAATAAGATTTATATAAAGGAAACCTCCCAAATGTTCAGCTTAAAGTAACGCAATCCAATCATATTACCTTTTCTTTTAATAGTTTTTCCCAGGCAATCTTAAACCATGACGTATATATTTCCGGATTCTTTCTAATATCCTCGGCCAGAACATCTTTGGCAATCCACTTGTAATCAGCCACCTCATCTGGACTCTTTACCGGTGTTCCATCCCATCTCCCGAAAAAGACGTGGTCATACTCCTTCTCCGTCAAGCCATTGGCAAACTCAGTTTCGTAAATAAATGAAAAAACTTCCTCTATCCCGGTGTCAAATCCCATTTCCTCCCGCAGTCTTCTGTGCGCAGCCGTCTCGAGGTCTTCTCCCGGCCGCGGGTGACCACAACAGGTATTGGCCCACATCCCCGGATTATGGTACTTGATCTCAGCGCGTTTTTGTATTAACAGCTCACCGCTGCTGTTGGCAACAATGATTGAAAACGCCCGGTGCAATCTTGGGTTCTTGTGAGCATCTATTTTTTCAGCAGTACCTACCATATTATCGTTTTCATCCACCAAGATTACATATTCTACCATGACCATCCTCCAAGGGCAAAAATATTCTCTGAGTGTATGAAGTCTTTATCTCACATAGCCTAGAGGCTCCCTGTCGTCAGGATTATCATTGCTTAAACACCATATTTTCAATGCTAACTGCAAATCAAACCTTTTATTTGGATCTTTCAAGGAAAAGTTACCTACTTCACATATCTTTCCAATGCGATATTTAAAGCCACTTAAGGTCACCATAGTAGCCTTGGCAGCTTCTTTCATATTACAGTTACAGTTATAATAATGATTTAATGTTTCTACTAACTGGCTGCCGTGTTTATTATCGTATTCCAGCAACCCACCGAGTTGATCATTCATAAATTGCATCAGGCTGCTCTCGTTGTTAGTATTAAAAAGCAGGCCGAATGTACCCAGACAATCAAAGGGGATAACCATATTTTTTTGGTTCAACGATTTTATTACTTTCAAAGCCCATTTGGCTTCCTGGTAAGAGTCGCTAAAATCCTGCGGGGTGAAGCAAACTCTTCCTAATCCAATAGAAATTGTAATTGAAGGTAAGTGCTTGGCAATCATCTTTTGAATGTTCCGCGCCAGTTCAACTGTATTGGAAGAATTCCTGTCTTCCAGCGCTGTTAGTATAACAATATTATCACCGGTAACAGTAGCTGTGCCAGTTCTATTATACATACCCAGCGCCGTATTAATTATTCCGCAAAGCTGTTCTCTTATATCGCCGGTTTGCCCTTCGGTACGGGTAGATCGTTCCAGTGAACAAGCAGGCTTATCTAAACTGGCGACAAGTACCCGGTGTGACCGTTTAATTTTGTAACCAAGACAACGTGCCCTTTCAACGATTGAACTTTCAGACTTAAAGTTACCCGTAATTAATTCCAGAACGAAATCGCCCAGCAAGCGGGTTTCAGTTTTAGCTACCGTACTGTCCTGCATCATCTTAAGGGCGAGAACCGTAACGACAAACTCCATTGTCATCTGTTCGTATTCAGTAAGCTTCTTTTCGGTTTTAATAAGACTGACATAGCCGATAACCTCCATCCTATTTATTATCGGGAAAACGAACTGGGTTATCGGCCTCTTGGTAAGTTCCGATGGAAGAACAACAGGCTTGTTTTCTTGGGTCAGTTTAACAGCCAGGTGGCGCAGCCGCCAGTCGCTAATTATATTCTTAGTTGTAAAAGGCGGCAGTTGGTTGACTTCTGTTGTCATAGTAGGTGAAAAGTAGGAAACTGGCTGGAAAGAATGATCCTCCACCATTACTGCGCCATTCATAATTTTGCCTACTGCGCCTGTGATTGTAGACATATCATCCCCGTTTAACACCATCTTAGTCAACTGATCATGTACGGCTACTGCTTGCATCAAAGCCTGATTTTGCTCCATTATGCTGGCTTGAGGCCACTCCATACCTTGGCCGAGGGTGGTTCCATGATAGTACTGCAACTCAGGACGGATTTCTTCGCCCCAATCAGACAGCTTCTTGCCGACATAACGGCATTGCTGATCACCCATAGCAACACAGGATACTTCCTTGATAATTACCCGTTCACCAAAAAAAGCCGACATAATTCCACTGGCATACCCTACCAGTGTCCAGCACACCGGTTCTGTTGCAGAACCGAAGTGCTTGATGTGGTGTTCTGCTTCGTAAGAATCATGCCAGCAACCTTCACACATCCAATTGTGATCGAGCTCATTAGATTTTTTTTCAGCAGAAATAACATTAGCCATCCCAATAAAAGTATGAAAATTTCTGGCCAGATGGTAGCGGTCCTCTTGATCTATCCGGGGAAAGTCATGCATGACGTTATTCACATCCCGGAACCCGTTATTAAAACCAAAACGGATTAAAAATCCTTTTGCTTTTTCTTTACCCAGAGTGTATATCAGGTCTTTGCGCAGGATGCCAATCGCGTTAGCATTTAGAATAAGCACACGCTTATCCTTCAAATAATTCTTTCCTGACCCTGTCTGCAATTTTAATATATGCCCCAATTGCATTTCCTGACTCATATTACGCTCCCTCCGTAAATAGAAGCCTTTTTGACACGGTATTCTTTATCATTATATCATTAAATGCCATTGTTAAAAACTATAAATACCATTGTAAAAAACTATTCGTTCATTTAGGCCGATCAGAGTTTTATCCGGTCAGGCTCAGATTGCATGTTTTAATATTTTACTGCACCATAG
>JAQVXL010000005.1:0-19215 GCA_028709235.1 Desulfotomaculaceae bacterium | reverse complement strand
TTCAATTCCGACATAATATTACGGGCATGAGAAATAAATTCTCTTCCTGCCGGGGTAAGATTAACACAGCGGGTTGTCCTCACGAATAAATTTGTGCCTAATTCATTTTCGAGCTTGAAGATCTGCTGAGATAGTGAGGGTTGAGAAATATTAATCTCTTCTGCGGCACGCGAGAAACTTTTGTGATTTGCTACAGCCAGGACATATTCGAGTTGATGTATTTCCATTATAACCACCCAGATATTTTTATGCAAAATTCAGTGACCTAAGAAAATAACATTGCACAATCCTTATATATGGAAGGACCACCTGAATCCCATTATGAAATTCAGATGGTCCTTAATCTCCACCCATTTCCCTGAGACGAGGAATTGGCTAATAGGGCAGCTTATTACTTCCTCAGCGCCGGAATGGGAACTAAGATCTGTAGATCTTCCGGTTCTTGCGTAAACTGGAAACTCTTCTCGCGCAATTCCGGCTTGATCACATCATCCTCTTCGGTATTTCTCCAAGTAAAGTTGCAACGGCTGCATGCATACATTTCCCATGCGCCTGAGCCGTCCGGAGCTTTAGTTAATAATCCTGCAGTGTCTTTTAAACAACGCACACACTTCATGCAATTATCCTCCTTTAATAAATTCGGAATTATAGTATTTTATGAAACTATTATTTTCCTAGAGCTGCTTTTTGCAGGTCGGCAATCACTTTTTCAAATGGCTTGGAATTAGGATTGTCAATCAACTTGCTATCACGCAACAGTCCGTCCGGAGCGGTCGGCATGGTGGCGTCAACGATGAATTTGTTGCCCATTCCGGCCGGGTAGGAGGTCGCGTCAAGGGGCATACCCGGTGTGTTTTGAATAACGATAACGTCTTTTTCTGCGCGCACCCGGGTGGATAAGGACCACATGACCTGCTCCAGGTTAAACGGGTCAACGTCTTCGTCAACAAGGATGATGTTCTTGCAGTAAGAAATGCCATGCGGTGTGGAAGCCACGCGGAAAGCAACTGATTTGGCATAGCCACCGAAACGGTTTCTAGTGGAAACGATAGTGGTTAAGCCGTGCTGATACATAGCGTTGACTGAGTGTACCTCAGGCATGGTTTCTTTCAGCTGCTTATACAGGGGCACGCAGGTGTTGAGACCCATCAGGTAGTCAATTTCAGTCCAGGGGCGGCCCATGAACAGGTTTTCAAAAATTGGGTTTTTGCGGTAACTGATGCTCTTCACTTTAATAACTGACTGCAAGCGCATGCCTGAATAAGTGCCCGGGAATTCGCCGAACGGCCCTTCCGGAACCCGCACGCGAGGCTGCACTTCACCTTCAATCACGAACTCGGCATTGGCCGGAATATCAAGATTGCAGGTCAGAGCTTTGGTCAGTTCCATCGGGATACCGTTAATGGCTGCAGCATACTTGTATTCTGACAGGTCGTAGTTGACCGGTGTGCTGGCCATAAAGGTAAGAACAGGATCGTTGCCTAAAGCAATGGCGATCGGCAGTGGCTTGTTCTGTTCTTCCGCATGGGTGATATGGCGGGCGATATCATGAAAACCGAGAGCCTGGATACAGATTTGGTCTTTCCCAATTACCTGCATCCTGTAAGTGCCTACGTTTTGGGTGTCAAAGTTGTCAGGCTCATCCGGGTCTTTAGTAATTACACATGCTTTGGATAAGAAGCAGGCGGCATCCCATTTGTTGATGCGGAACAGAGGAATATGCTCAAAAAGGTTGATATTGTCTTTAACTATTACTTCATGACAGGGAGCCTTTGCGCTGTCAATATTCTTAATTTCGCCGGGATACTTGTCCCAGGCCTCGAGGAAATTAAAGAACTGATCCTGCACTGTCGTATTCTTGTCCAGACCCATCATCAAAGCAATGTTAGCCCAGGAACCATGCACGTTTAAAGCTACCTTCATGTCCTTCATGCCTTTAATGTTGTCCATAATTACGGCAGGACCGTTCGGTAAATCAGTCGCTGCGCGGCCGATTTCCCGGATAGTCGGCTCCGGATAAATTGAATCTTTAATACGAACTAGCTGTCCATTTTCTTCCAGTTTGGCTAAGAACTCACGTAAATCACGAAACACTGTATAACCACCCCTTTTTTTTACTTTGACTTATGAACTTGTTAAGAACTTTTTTGCATAACTTGTTACCCTACTTTGCGCTACAGAACATATGAAATTTCTGTACTTTCTGCCCTACAGCCACCTCCAATGATGTGTTATTCATTTAACAAGATAACTACAATTCAAAACCATCGACTATAATCTATAATAAAGGTTATCATTACATATAATTCTTTTCTACGTTCTGAATAGACACAATATTTAAAGATATGCTGTCCAATTTGACAGTGTCAGCCATATATATCAATCCGGCCCAATAAAACCAAGTTATACCGACCAATCAGACACAAAAATTACTGATCTACTGTTCATTTTGACAGTGGGGACCATATATATCAGACCAGTCCAATAAAAATCTATAATAAATCTTCTTTTTAAAGTTTAAATAAGTGTTATAATAAAGATTGACTGCCTAAACAGATAGTTAATTGAAAAACATTCGACCGTATTGGTTATAGAAATACAGCTGCTACCATGATAAGATTTATTCTGAGTCAATTTATATTGACCAAGTATAGTGATGTAACCGTACGGATGACAATTTCATACATAGATACTGGGGAATGTATTATGTTTCAGTTTTGATGATAATTGCGTGATCAATAAAAGGAGGCTTGCTTTGATGAAGAGAGTAGTCTTAGGAATATCAGGCGCTACCGGGGCAATATATGGCATTAAATTCCTGGAGGAAGCCAAAAAAGCCGGGCTGGAAACACAATTAGTATTAAGCAACTCCGCTCAAAGAACTATCGAGCTTGAAACAGATTATTCACTGGACTATATTACCAAGTTGGCCAGTTGTCAATTTCCTAACAGCGATATAGGAGCGCCGCCGGCAAGCGGTTCCTTTCTGCACCAGGGCATGGTAGTGGCCCCCTGCAGCATGAAAACCCTTTCCGCGATAGCAAACGGATATGCTGATAATTTAATTAACCGCGCCGCTGATGTAACAATTAAGGAAAGACGCAGGTTAGTCCTGCTGGTGCGTGAAACACCATTCAGCCCCATTCACCTGGAAAACATGCTTAAACTGTCCAGGCTAGGAGTAATCATTATGCCTCCAGTACCTTCATTCTACAATAAGCCGAAGACCATTGATGACATTGTCAGGCAAACAACAGGACGGATATTTGATCAATTAGGAATTGAGAATTCCATAACGCACAGATGGTCTGAAACAAGCCAGACTCTGACTCTAACTGATGGGCTAGCTATCTGATCAAGTCCAGCAATATTAATATAATGTCACGTCAGCATCAAACCTAATTTGAAAAGGCAGTACATTAAACTTAAGTTTAATGTACTGCCTTTTTTTCGTTGAAGGATAACCCTGCAGGATGTTTTAACCGCAGGCGGCGGCAACCAGATCATTTAATGATTCCTGTACCATTTCACTGACCCGCCGGATATCCTCAGGCTTAATATTATCATTATGTATGCCACAGGAAACGACGACCGGCGCATTTAGCCTGCTGGCCAGAAAATGAGCTGCCGGCCGGGCCACCTCATCTTCCTTGTGCCCGGTCAAGGTCATTACAGATACAGTAGCACTGGTTACTGCCGGATTTTGCAGGCTCGGCCGCGGGATACCGAGGGCTACAGCGCCAAGGTGAGGAATTTCCCCGCCTGTAATAACCACATTCCAATCCTTGCCCATAGCTGTTGCCTGCAAAAGCACATGTATGTCTTTGTATTCCTTACGTATTTCAATAATTCCCATCTCACCCAATCCCCCACTATCTTTTTCACCCGGGTTTTTATTTCTGCGCACAGCCAGTTCAGCCAGGACAGCGGCCGGAGAAATGTCGTGCCAGGCCAGAAGTACAAGCAAGTGGTAAACCAGATCTGCCACCTCACCAGTCAAGGCTGCCCCGCAGTCGTTTTTGGCCGCAATAATTACTTCTGCGGCTTCCTCACCAACCTTTTTTAATATTTTATCTTCGCCCTGTCCAAAAAGATAAGCCGTATAAGAACCGGGTTGGCTATTCTCACGCCTGCTGAGAATAATGCCGTATAATTATCCATTGCTTGATCCCCTGTGCCGAAAGCACATTTATTTTAGCGGTTGGGCTCTATCCTTGCCGGTTAAGGCTTTTTACCGTAAACCTGCTCCGGGTCGAATTGCTTTTCACCCACCACAGTAACCTTCCCGTCCTGTTCAATGCGGTAGTGAAAGCAGGAATAAAACCCTTCGTGACACGCCGCTCCGTTTTGTTCGACCTTTACCAGCAGGGTATCCCGGTCACAGTCGTATAATACTTCTTTCACTTTCTGAACATTGCCGGAGCTTTCACCTTTATGCCAAAAGGTTTTTCTGCTCCTGCTCCAAAACCAGGTTTCCCTGGTGGCCAAAGTCTTTTCCAGTGATTCCCTGTTCATGTAAGCCATCATTAAAACCGCGCCGCCGTCACAATCCTGCACGATGGCGGGAATAAGCCCCGCTTCGTTATATTTCAACTTGCTCAAATCAAACATTTAATGTTATTCCTCCAATGTCTGGCATCATGCAACGATACAATTTTGCAGGAACAAAGGTGCGTTCCGCTGTAACATCAGCCAACCTCTGCCTCTTCCCCGGACGCTATAGCCAGCGCTTCGCTAATGGTTACTGTTCCGGCGTAAAGCGCCTTGCCCATGATCACGGAATCTACACCATCAGGTTCGAGTTCTTTTAGCGTCCGCAAGTCATCTGGAGTTGAAACGCCTCCCGACGCGATGATCTTTAAACCGGTAGCTGCGGCAAGTTCGCTAATAGCCTCGAAATTCGGCCCCTGCAGGGTACCGTCTCGCTTGATATCCGTAAAAACAACACGGTTTATGCCGAGGGTCTTCATTTCAACGGCTAATTCAATAGTCCCCTTCTCTACTGTAACACCCCAGCCTTCAATAGCCACCCGGCCGTTGCGGCCATCTATGCCCACCAGGATGGCGTCACCGTATCTGGAGCAGGCTTCCGAAACCAGTTCGGGTTTCAAAATAGCAGATGTACCCAGGATTACCCGCGCAGCGCCCAGTTCCAGGAGGAGTTCCACGGACTGTAAATCTCTTATGCCACCGCCAACCTGCACCGGTATAGTTAGCACAGACAGAATTTCCTTTATGACGTCAAGATTCTTTGGCGAACCGGCAAAGGCGCCGTCCAGGTCAACCACGTGCAGCATCTGTGCTCCCTTTGTCTGCCAGTGGGCTGCCATTGCTACCGGATCGTCAGAATAAATGGTCTCCTGCTCAAGCCGCCCTTCCACCAGACGCACGCATTTCCCTTCCCGCAGATCAACGGCCGGGATAATTAACATAAATCAACCACTCTCCCGAAATATTCTAATATCTTGAGGGATTCAACTTATTCTATCCCTCCAGAGTTCCCTTGGTGGAAGGAATGCCTTCGCCGCCCTCTCTGGCAGAAGCCATTTTCAGCGAGCGCGCCAGCGCCTTAAATATAGCTTCTATAATATGGTGGGTATTTTTGCCGTACAAAAGGCGGACATGCAGGTTAAATTCCCCGTTAATCGCCAGGGCTCTCATAAATTCCTCGACCAACTCCGTGTCAAAGTCACCGATCCGTGCTGCCGGCATAGGCGCGTCAAAAACCAGGTGCCCCCTGCCGCTTAAATCAACCGCGGCCATAACCAGCGCGTCATCCATCGGAATAATCGCATGACCGTACCTGTTAATACCTAATTTTTCGCCAAGGGCTTTTTTGATGGCCTGGCCCAGGCACAGGCCGGCGTCCTCGACAGTATGGTGGCCATCCACGGCCAGGTCCCCGCGTCCTGTTAACTCCATGTCGAATGATGCGTGCTTGGCAAACAACTGCAGCATGTGATCAAAAAATGGCGCACCGGTGGTTACCCAGTAAACCCCGTCCCCGTCAAGATTTAACGAACAGTTTATTTCTGTTTCCGTTGTCTTTCTCGTAACATAGGTAGCGCGTGATTCAGACATGTTTCTCTCACCTCAAAAATAATTATTTATTAAAAAGGGCTGTTGCGCCGCAATTTAATCTTTTTAAAACGTGGTTATAATAACTAACCGCTGTTAATTATCTTTTTGAGCTTATCAAGAAAAATTTTGTTTTCCTCTGCGGTCCCCAGTGAGACCCGCAGGCATCCGGGCAAAAGAGGCCCATCCACATTCCTGATTAGCACACCTTGTCCAAGCAATTCGTTATATATTTTATCTGCAGGCAGCGCTGTCCGGAACATGATAAAGTTCGCCTGCGTCGGGAACGCTTGCACACCAGAAATCTCAGACAACTCTTCATAGAGCTTATCTCTTTCCTGTAATATATTTTTAAATCTCTCCTCGAAAAGAGGCAGATTCCGCATCACCGCACAGGCTGCCGCCTGGGAAAAAACATTCAAATTGTATGGCTGCTTGACTTTAAGTAGTTCACTTATCACCCGGGTGTGCGCAAGCAGATATCCCACTCGCAGACCGGCCATGCCGAATGCCTTGGAAAAGGTCCGTAGAATAACAAGGTTGGCATAACTGCCCAGTAAAGGAACACAGGATTCACCGCCAAACTCGTTGTAAGCCTCGTCCACCACGACAATTGCATTTGCTTGCCGGAGGACTTTTTCGATCTCCCCGGCAGGGGTAGCATTGCCCGTGGGACTGTTTGGCGAGCAGATTACAACAACCTTTACTTCCGGCTTTGAGGCGGCATTGATCAACCCG
Source organism: Desulfotomaculaceae bacterium (assembly GCA_028709235.1). GTDB lineage: Bacteria > Bacillota > Desulfotomaculia > Desulfotomaculales > Pelotomaculaceae > Syntrophopropionicum. The sequence continues at coordinate 12,399 of JAQVXL010000005.1, read as the reverse complement.
TCAACGTTTATCCTATAATCTTCTAAACGAGGCACTTCAAGCAAAGTACCCGATGCTATCCGGCCATGCACACCGTACATGGAAAAGGTCGGGGTCGCGACAGCAAACTGCGCCCCGGCGCCAAAGGTCAGCATCAGGTTCAGGATAAGTTCGTCAGAGCCATTTCCCACCATTATGTTTTCCGGCCTGACCGATATATAATCACTCAATCTTTTGCGCAGTGCAACCGCTGCCGCGTCGGGGTAGCGGCATAAATCACCCGATTCGACTTCCCTGAAAATTTGGGCCAGCACTGACGGAGGAAAATCATATGGGTTCTCGTTGGCGTCGAGTTTTATTACATCAGGATAGTAAGGCGCGTCATACGGGACCATACCTTTCAGGTCTTCCCGCACCAGCGCCGATAAATTGAATGATGTACTCATTCTATAGACAGCCCCCTTAGTCCTTTCTTTTTCAACATTTTTCTATCAAGCCGGTGTCAGCTATTCAGACAACCTGTCAAAAACCAGCTTATAACCGTCGGCGCCATAGTTCAATGCTCTCTTCACCCGGCTGATGGTAGCTGTGCTGGCCCCGGTCCGGTTTGATATTTCGCCGTAAGTCCGGTTTTCCTGGATCATTTTTGCCACTTCCAGACGCTGGGCCAGGGTTTTCAATTCGGCCACGGTGCAGATATCTTCAAAAAAACGATAGCACTCGTCCAGGTCTTCTAACAGCATTATGGCTTCAAAGAGCCGGTCTAGAAGTTCATCCTTGAGCTTTCCAGTATACATCACCGACCCCCTCCGGGCTTTATCATGTTACCACTTTAGTATTTTAACACGCTAAAGGATTATGATCAAGAAAAAGAAAAACGGGGACATTTCTCCAACCGCAAGGCAGATGCAATCGGGGACATTCCTCGGCATCAAAGCCAATCCCCCAAACAGAGGTGTGTCCCCGTTCCGCTGCCATAGTATGTTTATTAAGACACGTTTCTTAAGAGAGACCCACCCGCCACTTTCTGCTTCGTCGGGGGTTGAGCCTCCCACCAAAATCTCGAGGTCCGGCTTTGGCTGAACGAGTTCACTGCAGCCTTTCAACTGCCCGGTAGCCGATGTCTTTCCGGTACTGCATCCCATCGAAGTTGATCTTTTCAACTGCTTTGTAGGCGGACTTGATCGCAGAAAGGATGTCAGGTCCCGTCGCGGTCACCCCCAGAACCCTGCCGCCTGCTGTAACTATCTTGCCGTCTTTTTCCGCAGTTCCGGCGTGGAAAACCATAGCTTCAGGCGGCGTTTGGGCAAGCCCTTTAATCACTTTTCCCTTTTCATATGATCCCGGGTAGCCGCCGGATGCTAGTACCACGCAAACAGAGGATTGCTTTTTCCACTTTATATCGATCGAGTTTAGACGGTTTTCCAAAATAGCATCGACAATTTCCACAAGGTCGGTCTCCAGCAGGGATAGCACGGGCTGCGTCTCCGGGTCGCCAAAACGGGCGTTAAACTCCAGCACCTTCGGCCCCTGATCCGTGATCATCAAACCGGCGTAAATAACCCCGCGGTAGGTGCGGCCTTCGGCATCCAGGGCGCGGATCATCGGCACAATAATTTCGTCCATTACCTGACTGTGCACCGCCGGGGTGTAGACCGGCGCCGGGGCATAAGCCCCCATACCGCCGGTGTTGGGGCCCTGATCGTTGTCAAAAACACGCTTGTGGTCCTGTGATGAAACCATAGGCACGACGTTTACACCGTCCGTGAAGGCCAATATGCTGACCTCCTCGCCGACAAGGCACTCCTCCACCACCAGCAGCTTTCCGGCCTCTCCAAAGTCCCGGTCAACCATGACAGAGCGCACTGCGTCAAGGGCAGTTTCTTTATCCATAGCCACAATTACTCCCTTGCCGGCCGCCAGGCCGTCAGCCTTGACCACGCAGGGAGCGTCGAGCTGATTTATATACTGAGCGGCTTCCTCCGGCCTGGTAAAAACCGCGTACTTTGCCGTGGGGATGCCGTATTTAGCCATAATATCCTTCGCCACAACTTTGCTGCCTTCGATCTCAGCCGCTGCCCGGGAAGGACCGAATATTCTCAAGCCGGCTTCCTGGAACAGGTCTACTATTCCCGCGCACAGCGGCGCCTCCGGGCCAACCAGTGTAAGGTCGATGCCCCTGTCTTTGGCAAAGGCCAGAAGCCCGGGAATATCTTCCGCGCTGATTTGGACACAGGTTGCTAAAGCGGCGATGCCGGCGTTGCCGGGGGCGCAGAATATTTCTTTGACGCAGGGACTTTGTTTCAGCTTCCAGACCAGCGCGTGCTCGCGCCCGCCGCCACCTACCACGAGAACTTTCATAGGATTCCACTCCCTTGTTTGTTTTACTGTATTAACAATGCGCACCTAATTGCCTCCCGAACGGGACGCTCCTTAACAGGACTGCGTTTAGCACCCAAGAGCGTGCGGCTGAAGCCGCGCCTGCAAGCGGTAATACGAGCATCATGGTGAGATTTTTACGGCCTGCCAATCGCCGGTTATTCCCGGCGTTGCAGGGCGGGATTTATCCCGCCACTAATCGGGGACATTCCCCGGCATCAAAGCCAATCCCCAAACAGAGGTGTGTCCCCGTACCTTTAATGTTTGAAATGCCTCATCCCGGTAAACACCATAGCGATTCCGTTTTCATCCGCTGCCTTGATCGACTCCTCGTCCCGGATTGAGCCGCCTGGCTGGATTATAGCTGTTATGCCCGCTTTGGCCGCCTGGAGCACGGTGTCATTAAAGGGGAAAAAGGCGTCCGAGCCCAGCACCGCGCCGCGGGCCTTGTCGCCGGCCTGCTCGGCGGCAATGCGGGCGGAACCCACCCGGTTCATCTGGCCGGCGCCGACGCCCACCAGGCTCCGCCCCCTGGTCATAACGATGGCGTTTGATTTCACATGCTTGACCACAGTCATGGCAAACAAGAGCTCGTCCATTTCCTCTTTGGTCGGCTGGCGCTTTGTGACCACCTTTAATTCGGGCAGGCGCAGGACCTCCCGGTCCGCCTCCTGCACCAGCAAGCCGCCGTTTACCTTCCTTACCTCGAGGCGGTCACTGGTCTGGCCGGTCAGTTCCCCGGTCACCAGCAGCCTGAGGTTGGCCTTTGCTTTCAGTATCTTTAAAGCACCTTCTTCATAACCCGGCGCGATGATCGCCTCAAGAAAGATCTTGGCCATTTCCGTCGCGGTTTCAGCGTCAACCACACAGTTGTACGCGGTAATGCCGCCGTAGGCCGATTTCGGGTCCGCCTCCAGAGCTTTCCTGTAAGCAGCGGCCGGGCTGTCCGCGCAGGCGCACCCGCAAGGGTTGTTATGCTTGACTATTACCGCCGCCGGCTCGCTGAACTCGCGTACCAACTCAAAAGCGGAGTTTAAATCCAGAATGTTGTTATAGGAGAGCTCTTTGCCTGATAATTGCAAGGCGTTACCAACGCAGGGACCTGTAATTGCAGGATCCCGGTAAAAAGCCGCCTGTTGGTGGGGATTTTCCCCGTAGCGAAGCTCCTGCGCCCTTTTTAGCGATATGTTCAAGGTGGGAGGGAACAGTTCCTTATTGTTAATACCTTCAAGATAGGCCGTAATCGCGGCATCATACGAGGCGGTATGTGAGAAAGCTTCCCGGGCCAGGTCCATCCTCAGGTTAATGTCTGCCCTGCCGCCACGGATGGCCTCCAGGACATCCGTGTAGCGGAGCGGATTTACGATAATCAGCACGTTTTCGTAATTTTTGGCTGCTGATCGGACCATCGCCGGACCACCGATATCTATATTCTCTATGGCGTCGGCCAGTGTTACGTCTGGTTTGGCTATCGTCTCCCGGAAAGGATAAAGATTGACAGCCACCAAATCGATGGGAGTGATACTATGCTCTTTAAGCTGGCCCAGGTGCTCTTCGTTCCGCAGGGCCAGGATGCCTCCGTGGACATTGGGATGCAGTGTTTTTACCCGCCCCCCTAATATTTCGGGAAAACCGGTGACATCAGATATGTATGTGACGGGCACGCCGGCCTCGCGCAGGGTCTTTGCCGTACCGCCGGTTGATACCACCTCCACTCCCAGTTCTGCCAGACCCCGGGCAAATTCCACAACGCCTGTCTTGTCAGAAACGCTGATCATGGCACGCTTGACGCTCATAATTCCATTTACCTCCATATTTTATAAATTAGGATTGAGTTCCTTCTACTCGACTCTGATGACTTTTCTGCCGCTCAGTTTCAGCCGCCCCTCCGCTATCAGCCCGATTGCTTCCGGGTAAATTTTATGCTCCTGCACCAGGATCCGGTCAGCGAGCGAGTCTGCCGTGTCGTTGTCGTAAACGGGCGCCACGGCCTGGATGATGATCGGGCCCGTATCCATCCCTTCATCGACAAAATGTACTGTACAACCGCTGAATTTCACCCCGTAATCCCAGGCCTGCTGCTGGCCGTGCAGCCCTGGAAAAGCCGGGAGGAGCGACGGGTGGATATTTATTACCCCGTTGGGAAAGGCGTCCAGGATTACCCTGCCGACTATTCTCATGTAGCCGGCCAGGCAGACCAACTGCACTCCATGCTCATACAGCAGTTTAAGTACGGCCTTTTCGTATTCATCTTTTGAGCCAAAATCCCGCGGGTTCAGATGCAGCGCCGGAATTCCGGCCTTTCGCGCTCTTGCCAGGGCGAAAGCGTCCTTGTTGTCACTGAAGACCACGGCAACCTCCGCTTTAATCTTATCTGCAGCGGCAGCGTCCATAATGGACTGAAGGTTTGAACCCCGCCCGGAAGCCAGTACGCCCAGACGTAATTTGCCCATTTTATCTCCTCCCCATTTTGATTCGTGGCCTGCCTCCTTATATGTAGCTGACTTCTTTACTGCCCTCGACCACTTCGCCGATCAGGCAGCTTATTTCACCTCTAGCTGACAGGTTCGCCATAACCGCTTCAGCCTGGCCGGGGTCAACTACTGCCACCAGGCCGATACCCATGTTAAAGGTGCGCAGCATTTCCTGCTCTTCTACCCCACCTGTTTCTCTGATCAAATCAAACACAGGGGGCATATCCCATGTGCCCAGCTTTATTGCAATACTGGTTCCATCGGGCAACACTCTAACAATATTTTCAGTCAAACCACCACCGGTAATATGGGCCATCCCTTTAATTTTGAACTTTTCGAGCAGGGGCAGCACAGTTTTAACGTAAATCCTGGTCGGTTCGAGCATTTCCTCCCCCACCGTCCGGCCCAGTTTATCCAGGTATGAATCCATTTGATAACCTCCGGCTTCCAGCAATGCCTTGCGCGCCAGGGAGTAGCCGTTGCTGTGCAGACCGGACGAGGGCAGCCCGATCAGCACGTCGCCTGGCGCTATATCCTTGCCGTCAATGATTCGGTCTCGCTCCACCACACCTACCGCGAATCCGGCTAGATCATATTCTTCCGGGCCATAAAATCCCGGCATCTCCGCAGTTTCCCCGCCAATCAGCGAACAACCCGCCTGACGACAACCGGCGGCGACACCGCTGACGATGTCTGCTACCTTTTCCGGTGTCAACCTGCCTACCGCCAGGTAGTCAAGAAAAAAAAGGGGTTCCGCCCCCTGTACCAGGATATCGTTTACACACATGGCCACCGCGTCAATACCGATAGTATCATGGCGGTCCATCAGCATGGCGATCCGAAGCTTGGTGCCTACTCCATCAGTGCCGGCCACCAGGACCGGCTCCCGGTATTTGCCGGCGTTTAGAGCAAAAAAACCACCGAAGCTTCCTATTTCAGCCAGGACTTCCGGCCGGAAAGTGCTCCGCACGGAACCACGCATAAGTTGTACCGCCTTATTTCCCGCATCTATATCAACCCCGGCGTCCGCATAAGTCAATCCCTTCTTATTCCCGGTCATTCGCTGTCCTCCTATTGTTGTCTTATGACGTAGTCTATAGGTATATCTTGCATTAGCAATTAGACCATCGGTTATAAACCGAATCTCTTGTATATTTCGTCCACGTGCTTCAGGTGGTAGTTATAGTCAAACAGTTCGTTTATCTCTTTTGGAGCAAGCTGGTCGGTCAACTCGCCGTCCGCCAGCAGCAAGTCGCGGAAACTCTTCCCCGTCCGCCATGCCTCCATCGCGTTGCGCTGCACCAGCTCATAAGCCCGCTCCCGGGAGATCCCCTTTTCCTCAACCAGGGCCAGGAGGACCCGCTGGGAAAAGATCAGCCCGTGAGTGCGTTCAATATTCCGCATCATATTCTCGGGATAAACCAAAAGGTTGGTGATGGTGTTCGTAAACTTGGCCAGCATGTAATCGAGGATGATAGTGCTGTCAGGCACGATCACCCGCTCCACCGAAGAGTGGGATATATCCCGCTCGTTCCAGAGAGGAACGTTTTCCATAGCCGCCAGAGCATTGCCCCGCAGCAGGCGGGCCATACCGGAGATGCGTTCCCCGATGATCGGGTTTCGTTTGTGAGGCATGGCCGAGGAGCCCTTCTGTCCTTTTTTAAAATGCTCCTCTACTTCCAGGATATCTGTGCGCTGAAGACTGCGCAGCTCAGTGGCAAACTTGTCCAGCGAACTGCCAATAACTGCTATGGTGGTAAGATATTCCGCGTGGCGGTCCCGCTGGAGAACCTGGGTCGAGACATTGGCGGGTTTCAGCCCGAGCCTGGAGCAGACGTGCGCTTCCACCTGCGGGTCGATATTGGCGTAGGTACCGACAGCGCCGGATATTTTGCCTGCGCTGATCGTTTCCACCGCTTGTTCCATCCGCCTGATATTGCGGTCGGTTTCGGCCACCCAGAGCAACATTTTCAAGCCGAAAGTGATGGGTTCGGCATGGATGCCGTGGGTGCGCCCAATCATGATGGTCCGGCGGTGCTCCGCCGCTTTTTCCAGCAGCGCTTCCCGCAACTGCCTCAGCCTGTCTAAAATATGTTCGCCTGCTTCTTTCATCAAGGCGGCCAGGGCTGTATCCAGCACATCCGATGAGGTCAGGCCCAGGTGAATGTACTTGGCCGCGTCTCCCACGTATTCACCGACATTGGTTGTAAACGCGATCACATCATGGTTGGTCACAGCTTCGATTTCAGCGATCCGCTGGGCATCGAAGTCCGCCTTCTCCTTGATCTCGGCCAGAGCTTCCCGGGGAACTTGACCCAGGTCGGCCATAGCTTCACAGGCAAAAATCTCGACGTCCAGCCATTTGCGGTACTTGTTCTCTTGCGACCAGATCTGTTTCATTTCAGGCAGGGTATAGCGGTCAATCATTTATAAGCCTCCTGATATACATTCCAAAAATTTCAAAATAGAATTAATAACCCGGTTAATCTTGTTTTAATCATGTTAATCCTGTGAAAATTTTTACCTGTCTTTAGGCCGCGTCAGGTAGCCACCAATGCCCAGTTCGGCCAGCAGATCATCCTTTTCGCCCACCTGCCTGGCCAACTTATCCTTATAGGCGGCAACCGCCGCTCTAACATCAGGATCGCTTGAACCGATTATTTGGGCGGCCAGGATACCGGCGTTTTTAGCGCCGTTGATAGCCACAGTCGCCACAGGCACGCCGGAAGGCATCTGCACCATAGCATACAGGGCGTCTATACCTTTTAAGGCGCCAGATTCAATCGGCACGCCGATCACCGGCAGGGGCGTATAGGCGGCAATAACACCAGGCAGGTGCGCAGCCCCGCCCGCGCCGGCGATTATGACCGCCAGCCCGCGTGCCACGGCGCCCCGGGCGAAATCCGCGGTTTTATCCGGCGCCCTGTGGGCGGAGGATATGACTACCTCGCTGGGTATACCCAGCTCATCCAGAATGCGGGCAGACTCCTGCATAACCGGCAGGTCAGAGTCGCTGCCCATTACTATGCCAACCAGTGGTATCGCCATAGATTTATTCATCCTTTTAAATAGTTTATTTTGGCTTATTATAGGCCCTGCTGCAAAAAACATACAGCCCTAAAAACTTAAAGCCCGCAGCGTATAGGATTTCGTTTATGAGCGAAACCTACCCGCCTGGGCTTTTATCCCTTGCCGGTGTAGCACCCTGTCCGGAGGTTTGATCAGGTTCAAAAATTCGGCGGTTCATAAAACTTTCTTGAACCCTCGAACGAACTTCTACTTCGAGAATGCCTGTGCCGCTTGGACCGAACCGCCCCTATCCGGCGTGGAACCCTAGGCACACTTTCTCTCCCAGTTTGAAAATATGGTTAGTGCAAACACAGTAATGGCCCGTGTCAAGCTATCGAACGGGCTAAAGAAATTTTCCGCATTTATATTAACAATATTAAGAAATACTGTCAATATAAAAGTGCTTTTGTTGAAATAAAACATGGTCTTTTTATCTGCCTCTATTTATTAAGACCTGCTTTTTAAAGAAGATAGCTGATAAATAAGCCAAGGGCTATAAGCAAACCAAAAACAGTATTCGTTTGGGCTGTCGCTTTCATGGCCGGCATCATGGTCACTGGTTCGGTTTTTCCCACAAATCCTTTAGTTGCTCTAATAGCTTTGGGTATACTCAAGAGCGCCAGGATTATCCAGGGCGTTGCCGTCCTGGTAATAACAAGTCCAACTACCCATAAATATGAGACTGCAAACATAATACCCATCAGATAAATCGCTTTTTTGGGTCCAAGTACAATGGGAAGAGTTTTACGGCCATGAGCTTTATCGCCGTCATGGTCACGCAGGTTATTACTCAAATTAATCAAACCGACTAAAACTCCGCTCGGGACAGCCACAAGCACTGCTGTATTCGAGACATAGCCTGTTTGAATAAAGTAGGCGATCAGAATGACTAAGAAACCCAGGAAGAGGCCGGATAGCAGCTCGCCAAAGGGAGTCCTTGAAATCGGTAATGGCCCCCCGGTATAGAGGTAGCCCACTAACATACATCCTGCTCCAACTGCAGCAAGCCACCAGGAGGAGACCGCACAGATATAGATTCCTAATAAAACCGCGATTCCATACATACTCAGGGCCAGGTTCATAATCAATTGAGGAGTCATTCCATGACGAACAATTCCTCCACCTATACCCACAGATTTTTCAGTATCCAAGCCACGTTTAAAATCATAGTATTCGTTAAAAAGATTTGTGGCGGCCTGGATAAGAAGGCTGGCCAGCAGCATAGCTACAAAAAGCAACCCATTCAACTTTCCTTCGAGAAGGGCTAATACTGACCCAAGAAGAACGGGAACAATAGAAGCAGTTAAAGTATGCGGCCGTATTAATTCCCACCAAACTTTCCAACTCCGCTTCGGAAGTAACCTGGTATTATATTGTAGTTGCAAAACATTTCTCCTCTAATATGTTTTTAAAGTATACAATATTATTAAATATCGGGATTCTTTTCAGTGATAAGAGCATAAAAATAGGTTCCTATAATGAGCCGATCCCCCCTATACTGTTGGAAAACCGTATGCTATCCAGGCGCTTGTTCCGCCTATAACATTGATAATATTTTTCCTGCCGCTCAGATTCAACATGAGACTGCTGGCCAACAGCGATCTGTTGCCTGTGTTGCATATAAAAGCAACCGGTCGCTCTCCTGTCCACTCGGCAAAACGTTTGCGCACATCTGGAGCCGGAGCATGAACGGAATTTGCAATGTGTGCTTGATCCCATTCACTTTTTAACCTGGTATCCACCAGCAGCAATTCATTTCTGGCCAGGCGCTCATGCAGTTCCATTACGGAAATACTCTCCAGGCGGGCAGTTCTCAGTCCGCTGTTAGCATAAGCAGACATACCGCCATCCAGATAGCCTGCAACCTGATCAAGACCAACACTGTAGAGCCCTTTCAAAGCGGCAGCCATGTCACTGGCTGAATCTAAAACCAAGAGCAGCGGCTTGTCAGGAGGAAGCACCCACCCGGCAAAGGTGGCGAAATTGCCCTTCAAGCTCAGTCCGTAAGCGCCGGGGATGTGGGCGGCGCCAAAGGCAAGCATGTCGCGGGTATCGACTACAATATAGCCTGATTCGGCCAGCGCTAGAAACTCCCGGGGAGCATAGCCCACTGGTTTGGGAAGAGTCGACAAACTGGGAGCGCCCTTGCGGTTTATTTCTGAACAACGGGAAAAATGATCAGGCGCCTCCGGCATACCTTCCAGAAAGATATTTATAAAGCTATCTTCCGGATGGATCTGCAGCGCTTCATTGTACATCTTTTCTGTGCCCATCGTTGAGGAAAGCTTGGATGACAGAGCCCTGCCGCATAGTGATCCGGCGCCATGAGCTGGATATACTTCAACCTGGTCGCCGATATCCTTGATCTTCTGCAGGCTCTGATAAAGGCTTGCCGCCAGCTGATCTTTGATATCCGGGAAAAGATCCGGCCTGCCCGCATCGCCCACGAGAAGGGTATCCCCGCTAAAAACCAGGGCAGGTTCCGGACCTCTTTCCAGATCGGAAACGATAAATACTGAGCCCTCGGGAGTATGGCCGGGCGTATCCACCATTTTTATCTTCAAGGTATCAAACTCGATTTCTTCCTGATCGGCCACAGCATAATGTTCATATTCAGCTTTTGCCTGGGCGGATATAAATATTGTCGCTCCGGTCATTTTGGCCAGTTCTACATGGCCGGATACAAAATCCGCATGCAAGTGGGTCTCGATTATTCCTTTGATTGGCAAGCCTAAGGATTTGGCAATGGCTACATATTGCGTAACTTCCCGGGCCGGGTCGACCACGATGCAGGCGCTTTTGCCTCCGATAACATACGAGCAATGGGCCAGTCCTGGTGTGTAAATCTGCTTGAATTCCATTTTTTGCCTCCTTTAATATCTTTTTAATTCCATACGATATTGATCATCAACGCCGCACAAATACCTGCCGCCAGGGCAATAACAAGCCCGGTCTTAATAAAACTCTTTCTGGAGAACCCCGTACTGTTCATGACGATCAAAGTGGCCTGGTGGGTCGGAATCACAACCCCGAGACTGGCTCCGGCAGCGACCGCCATGAGCAAGGCATTGGCGCTGACGGCAACATCTCCTGTTTGGTAAAGCTGGATCATCAGGGGTGACATGAGTACTGCAGAAACTGAGTTATCCACAAAATTTGAAATCAAGGCAGTCACAAATAAGACAGATAAAACAAGTAAATATGGCGGAAAAGAAATGATCAGCGGCAAAATGGAACCCGCGACTGCCTGCAGCGCACCGGTATCTGTTAAGATGCCGGCAATGCTTAACATGCTGCCAAGAAACAGGATGATCGGAATATTGATATTTTTATAAGCAGTTGTTGATGAGAGGACCCCGGTAACAAGCCAGATAATGACCACAAAACCAAAACCAATAGCAGGATGGATCAGTCCAGTGCTGGTTAATATAATAACTGGCAGCAAAGTGAGAAGAACAATGGTTGTTTTTCTGCGACTGCGCTCATGTGCGGGTTCAAGGGGCAATGCTTTGTTTTTTAGATTCTGATCGTTTTCGGCAGCAACAGTTGGTTGAGCAAAATTAAAGCCACATAATTTGCATATAAGCAATACGATAAAAGCGACCCCCACCATTACCAGACCGTGGGCGGCAAAGTCAAACATTTTGAATGACTCCCCCAGGGCCTGTAACCTGAATGCGGAAACGATCAGGTTGGAAGCAGTTCCGATCAGTGTTACTGAACCGCTTAAAATCGTGATATATACTAACGCCATTCCTATATTGGCTTTATTTATGCCGGCTCTTTGGGCCATTCTTTGCGAAGTAGGGAGCATGATCCCCACTGTCCCTACGTTGTTTACAAATCCTGAAACCACCGTAGTTGAAAGCAACAATGCCAAAATCTGTTTTTTCGGTTCATTGATTCTTCTGGCTATGCTTTTTCCGAATCCGGTGAGGATACCTGATTCAATGATTCCTGCGCTCATAACCAGGACAATGGCCACTGTAAACAGCGCCGGGGAGGAGAAACCGGAAAAGAGGGTAGAGGGCGGGGCGATCTGAAGTAATCCCAGCATGAGCAGTCCACTGAAAGCAGCCGCATCATACCTTATTTTTTCCGAAATCAGAGCATAAAGAACAAATAACAATACCAGCCAGGTTACTATTTGTTGCCCATTTAAGAAAACATCCATATCATATCCTATCCTTGTATCTTGCCCCGGTTTTTTTCACAGGCCCAGGCCCGACACATTTACCAGCGGTTAGTGATCTGCTTATAGAAAGTCTAACATATTTTCCTCATATCAGTATAGATGTGAGCCCCTGATTTATTAACAGGAAAAATTAAGCCTCTGAAAACCCTTTATTTTACAGGGTTCAGAGGCATTTGAACGTCTACTCCCACTCAATCGTCGCCGGGGGCTTGGAGGTGATGTCGTAGGCCACCCGGTTAATTTCCTTGATTTCGCTGACGATGCGTGATGATATAGATTCCAGCACTTCGTAAGGCAGGCGCA
>JAQVXL010000117.1 GCA_028709235.1 Desulfotomaculaceae bacterium | reverse complement strand
GAGACTGTCCCCAGGTTCTGCGCTTTAACTGATTAACGAAGCAGGGGGGCGTTTCCCGGATGGGCTTTTCTGCCGGAGACTTTACAGAGGAACAAAATAAGCTTAGAATAATGGGTAATTCGTGTTTATCGCCTGCCATAAATAATGCAAACTATTTGGTAAGAAAGGGTTATTTAAATGAGTTTCAAAAGAAAACACAGCTCCCTGGAAAAGCTTTATTTTGTAATTGCCCTGGTGGTCGGAATTTTATTTCTATTCAGCCTGCTGGGCCGCTCTATAAATATAACCGCCACTGTCCCGGACCATGCCATAGTTTATGTAGATGAACAAAACCAGGTTTATTACGCGCCCCCCTATATCCTGGGTAATAAATACCCCCCTGCCCTTGATCCTGAGATATTAACCGCCCTTACGGTTGCCGACAGCAACACCAGCCATTTCAAACCTGACCAGGAATGTATAGAACTGGGCTATTTTAAGGAGCAAGACACCCTGACCCATCTGATCATGGTGAAATTCGGTCTGGCCGAACCCAAACAAAGCAGGTGGAATCCGGATGGCTCCTGGAATTTTTAACAGGCCCCGGATCTGACCACTTTTTTGCTTTAGCGGTGTTTGCCGCCGGCGGCAGTAACCAGCAGATCCTGATTGCTGTCGTCTTTAACTATCTCAACCGGTTTCAGTATAGTTGCAGGCTTAGTAACTACCAGCTTGGGATACACCGGCTTGGCAGCCCGGCCTGGCCAATCTATTTCATTTTTGATGTTTACAGCTGCTGTTACACCTGGCGCAGCCGTTTCCAGGGCATTGATGGAAATACCGCGCATGTGTTCGGTATGGGCCCATTCGCTCTGATTCTTATGCTGCAGTAAGCCCCAGATTGTCACCGGGAACCAGGTGAATCCATAAAAGGGATAGGTGATATAGTAAAGATAGGCCCGGCGCGGCGCCCCTTCCAGCAGCAATCCCAACATCGGATAAGTATATCCGACTATGCCGAAAATCCACCAGGCCCAGGCAGGCGCCAGATTGGCCAGCAATGAGGCGTAAATCGGTTCAGGCCACAAGAAATTCACTATAGAGAAACCAACGGCCGTAAACGCAAAGGTGATCATCAAAGGCTGGAGTAAGTAGATCACTGCATCTATGGGATACCACTTTTTTTCCTTAATGGCTTTCTTCAGCAAGGGACCCGCAAAGCGGAAACAGACATCCCAGTGTCCTGACAGCCAGCGGGTACGCTGCCGCCAGGTTTGGGAAAAATAGACGGGTTTTTCATCATATACCTTAGCCTCGTGGGCCCAGGATGTTTTGATCCCATTAAGCAGCAGCTTCATGGTAAACTCCAGGTCCTCGGTCAGACAGGTAGCGCCCCACCCGTATTCTTTGAGCAGATCATAATCCAAACATACTCCCGTACCCCCCAGGGCATTGGATAAGCCCCGGTTATAGCGGGCCAATTGCCACATCCGGTTCATTGACCAGTAGGCCGTCGCATAACAGGCTGTGACCCATGAATCGGTCGGATTCTTGGTATCAAGATAACCCTGTATGGAACGGTATCCTTGTTTGAGTTTAGCGTTCATTTCCAACAAAAAGTTGGACGAAACTACGTTGTCTGCATCAAACAGACAGATCGCATCATATTTCTGATTTTTCATCGCAAACAGCTTGGCGAACATCCATTCCAGAGCAAAACCTTTGCCTTTCTGGGGAGAAGAACGTTCATACACTTTTACCCCTTCCCGGCGGGCAATAACCGCTGTATTATCGGTGCAGTTGTCGGCAATCACATAGATGTCGAACAATTCTGCCGGATAATTCAGTTTTTTTATGCTTTCCAGGTGATATTTGATCACAGCCTCTTCGTTATGAGCGGCCGTAACCAGGGCAAATCTTTTTTCGGGAGTGTAATCCTTTACTTCATTACGTTTCCGCCAACCACCTACCGATATATAATAGTAATACAGTAAAAACAAGATAACAATGGACTCCGCCAGGGTAACGATAACCGACAAGCCGTCAAACAACAAGCTGTCCAATACCTACAACCCCTCTTTCTCTAGTTTATTAATCTTCACTGTTGGCAAAATTTGATTGAATCCACTCAATTCTTATACTGTACCAAATAAATATAATTCTTACAAGCAAATTAGACTTCGCCATTTAGTCGAAAGTTCCTGTTCCAGCGTTTCTTTATTTAACAAAACTATGCAAAAAAATTTCCCGGGGCCAGGTCAGTGGACCGGCCAAACCGGGCTGCAACTGCGCGGCCCGGCCGTTCGGGCGCTTCTCTGCCGGTCAGGCGCTTTTGCCAACCTCAGCCAAAATCTTATGGAGATTAACATTGACACCAGCTTGATTTAAGATTTATAGTGGAATTGGAATAAGTCCTGGTTTCTGCCAGGCGCCTGCGGAATTTTCGAATATATATATATCTTCAATTATTATGTTGTCGGGGGCCAGTATTTACAGGATTTGCGGTCTGAGTGACTTTATACAACATAGTCTAGTCTGATGATGGAAGGATGATTCAAATGGCTAGCATGTTAATTTTGGAAGGCACATTAAAAAAAAGGATAACGGAAGACTGCGTCACTCTGGTTTATTATGTTCCGGGTCAGGCCGGGCCAGCTTCAGCCTCTATAAGTAAAATGTCTGATGAAGGCGAATGGTTTTTTCCCAGACTGTTCGTGCCCAAGAGTATGAGAAATCAAGGGATTGCTACTTTGTTGATGGATGAATTAGTTCAGATCCTTGATGCCCACAAATTCACACTTGTAACCGGAGTTTACCCTACCGGCGATCTGGATTATGACCGGTTAACAACTTTTTACCGGAAATATGGATTTGAGGATTCAGAATTTGAAACTACCTTGGTTAGATATCCGCAGCCATTAAAAAGTTAATTTTTGTCGCATTTTCACAGAGGGACAGTCCCCCCTCTGTTTTTGTCAGATTGTGTCAGGGGACTGTCCCTCCTGGGCTAAAACATGGTCATCTGTTCTGGTTCCACATAGCGTAAAACATCTTCGTCTTCT
Organism: Desulfotomaculaceae bacterium; assembly: GCA_028709235.1. Lineage (GTDB taxonomy): Bacteria > Bacillota > Desulfotomaculia > Desulfotomaculales > Pelotomaculaceae > Syntrophopropionicum. The sequence continues at coordinate 607 of JAQVXL010000117.1, read as the reverse complement.
TCACTGCGCACGTCCTTGACGACCACCCGGCGGCGGCCGTCCTGGAGGATGTCCTGGTTCAGAAGGTAACTGACGGCGAACCTGGATGTAATTTCCCGCGGGATCCGGTGTCCGGGGGCGATCAGCTGGATATCATTTTGCTGCAAAATTTTAAACATGGGCTCCCACAGATACACCGCCGATGTGGCGCCAAAGGGGTTGTCGACAATAATTACCTTCCTGGTACGCACCGCGCTGTTGGTGATGGACAGCATGCGGATGAAGGAAATCAGGCAGGCGGCAAAAACGAAATAAAGGGAATTGTTCTGTCCCTCAGAGCCGATGGCGTGTTCCCAGCGGTAGAACCGGGAGTTTTCGGGGATGCTCTCCACTTTGTACAGGCGCACGGCAGCTCGATCCATATCGGCAATCCTGGCCAGCAGCTCCCTGGTGGACAACCTGGCCGCCACCCGCTTGCGGTCGACCTGGCCTTCCTCCCCAATCTCCCTGACAATCCCGTCAATGTGCTCCTTCATCCGCATCTGCTTATCTTTTTCCTCGAATTCCTGGAGCCTCAACTCAATCATATTGGTTCTCCTGCCGTAGACCTCAATGCGCGAGAGGGTCT
>JAQVXL010000048.1 GCA_028709235.1 Desulfotomaculaceae bacterium | reverse complement strand
GTTGAATTAGCTCTCTGTTACTTTTGTTTACTCTTATTATCTTTGTAATTCGACTTCAGAGATGTTAATTCCTTCATGGTAATTCAATTTTCTCAGGTTTTAGAGGGGTTTTTGCACTGGAATCATTTCTACAATATATATTGTTTTATAATATAATTAATGTTAGAATATTACAGGGGTGTAGAGTGTGATTCTTTTCAAGTTACTTGACAGCATAAAATTTTATTATAATTATATCATCTCCGGGTTTTCGAACGGGGGAAGCTGGAAAATAGAAAATATTACTGAACTAAGCAGCAGAGAAACCCGGAAAATAATAATTAGAAACAGGTCCACTTACGAAGAAATATTCAGTTACCAACAAAGGATATCTCAGCAATAATGTGAGCAGCAACCTGCATTGAGATCAAAAGGATCCTTCCTGGTATGCAGTTATGAAAGAACCCTGTCCACTATGGCAGGGTTCTTCTGTTTTTAAAAAGTCAAAAATATTTAAAACCAACTTGTTCACAACATATATTAAAAAGCAATTTAAATCATTAATTTGTTTTACTTTTTGGCTCAGCCGCTGGATATAAGATCGTATAGGAATACTCTGCTGCGCTAAAATTATCATGCCAGTCTATTTTGGTTAGAGTCACGTTTTCACAATGCATGCACTGCGATAAAATATAAGCTACCCCCCAGGGTCTTTTACTTTGTTTTACCAGATAGCCGCAGGGGCTGGTCAAGGTTTCGATATCCCTCTCGCTGTATTCAGAAAGTACTTTCCCCAGGCCTTTTCTGTCGCAGTAACCGCAGCAAAGCTCTGAGCGATAGTTTATCTTCATAATCTCTCCCCTGGGGACCTTTCTCGCCCTTAATCCCCGGCCTTGGCCGGACCGGTCTTAACCCGCCAAAAGCGTGCGGCCAAGGCCGCACCGGTAAACATAGACGTTCCCATTCCTTTTATCACTACTATTTCTTTATTTGCTCAGCCTTCATGATTTTCGCCCACGTGTCTTTTAAAGATACTATGCGATTGAACACCAGGGCATTCGCAGTAGTATCAACAGGATCTACACAAAAATAGCCGTTCCTTAAAAACTGGTAACGGCTTCCCACCGCCACCCGCGCGAGGCTTGGTTCAACCAGGCAGGAAGTAAACACCTCACAGGAATCCGGGTTAATACAGGCCTTAAAATCATCCTCTTCGTCCGGGTTTTCCCTGGTAAACAGGCTGTTGTACAAACGCACTTCTGCGGGGATAGCGTGGGCCGCCGAAACCCAGTGCAGCGTACCCTTGACCTTGCGCGTACTGCCTGAACCGCTGCGTGTTTCCGGGTCGTATGTACAGTGCAGCCCGATTATCTCGCCGGTTTGCTCATCCTTAACCACCCGCTCGCATTTTATAATGTACGCATGCTTCAGCCTCACCTCGCGGCCAGGAGCAAGCCGGAAAAATTTTTTTGGCGGGTTTTCATTGAAGTCGTCGCGTTCAATGTAAATTTCCCTGGAAAAAGGCACCTTGCGTGACCCCATATCCGGATTCTCCGGATTGTTCTCGGCAGGCAGTTCTTCGACCAGATTTTCCGGGTAATTGTCTATAATCAACTTGAGCGGCCGCAGTACGGCCATAACACGGGGGGCGCGGAAATTCAAGTCCTCTCTGATGCTGTGTTCGAGCATCGCGATATCGACAACACTGTTGGCCTTGGCTACCCCGATGTCCTCACAAAAATTCCGGATGGACTCGGGGGTATAGCCGCGCCGGCGCAGGCCGGATATGGTGGGCATGCGCGGGTCGTCCCAACCGCTGACGTATCCTTCTTCCACAAGCTGCCGGAGCTTGCGCTTGCTCATGACTGTGTAGGTAAGGTTCAACCGGGCAAACTCGATCTGCTGCGGGTGAAAGATGCCAAGCGCTTCCAACGCCCAGTCATAAAGGGGCCGGTGGTCTTCAAATTCCAGGGTACAGATAGAATGGGTTATTCCTTCAATGGAATCGGATATTGGGTGGGCGTAATCGTACATGGGGTAGATGTGCCACTTGTCACCCGTCCGGTGGTGTGATGCCTCCATTATGCGGTAAATGACCGGGTCTCGCATGTTCAGGTTGGGAGAGGCCATATCGATCTTGGCCCGCAGGACACGAGTCCCTTCCGCAAATTCACCCTCCCTCATCCGCCGGAAGAGATCCAGGTTCTCTTCCACTGAACGTCCCCGGTATGGGCTCTCCTGCCCGGGCTTGGTCAGGGTGCCGCGGTATTCCCTGATCTTTTCCGCGCTCAGGTCGCAGACATAAGCCTTTCCTTTTTTGATCAGGCGGACGGCGTATTCATGCATCTGATCAAAATAGTCCGAGGCATAGAACATCCTGTCGTCCCAGTCAAAGCCGAGCCATTTTACATCCTTTTTGATCGAATCCACATATTCGACCTCTTCCTTGACCGGGTTAGTATCATCAAAGCGCAGGTTGCACAGCCCGCCGTTTTTGGCGGCGATGCCGAAGTTCAGGCAAATCGATTTGGCGTGCCCGATATGCAGGTAGCCGTTGGGCTCAGGCGGAAACCGGGTATGAACCCGGCCTCCGTACTTGTTTGTGTCAAAATCTTCATTAATAATATTTTGAATAAAGTTTGAAGGCGTATTGTAACCGTTTGCAGTCATTACTCCGCTCCCTTTCACTGTAGTTATGCTTGCCTATAGAGCTGGTTAAAATTAAAACATTCTTTAGTAAAGTACAACCGCGAGCAACTCGCTCACAGGATCTTTATAATACAATAACACCATTTTACTAGAAATAAACATCCCCGTTGCCATATTTCCACATATTGTCCAATAATCCTGCTGGATATGTAATCATGAAGCACAGAACGGAAAAAGCTAATTATACTTTATCCTTTTGTTATCACCAACCATATATTTAATGCGAAAACCCTGCCAATAAAAGCAGGGTTTTATATTCTACTTTGTTTTAGTATATTGATTATCCTATATTGCACCTATATCAAGCTTGTTTTACTGGAGCGGGTGACGAGGCTCGAACTCGCAACCCTCAGCTTGGGAAGCTGATGCTCTACCATTGAGCTACACCCGCTCGACTTTAATATTATAGCTTTTTTGTATTTAAAAATCAAGTTTCGGAAATCTGCCAATAACTTAATCACCAAGGGGTCGAGTACGCACAATAAAAACACGGACAGCAGTTGCCGCCCGCATTTTTATAACTGAATGGTGAGCCATCCGCGACTCGAACGCGGGACACCCTGATTAAAAGTCAGGTGCTCTACCGACTGAGCTAATGGCCCCAAAAAACCCTACAGTAAGATATATTACTATAACCCCCATTTGGAGTCAACCATTAAAATAAAGGTTTCGCCGCTAAAGGGAATTGTTTATAAAGGTTTTGGCCAGCGGCAGTTATTAATAAAGATCAGCGGTGAGTATGGTCTGGGCCCGCCTGCTGCCCACGCCGATCAAGGCTATGGGGGCGCCGCAGAGTTCACTGATCCGGTCCAGGTAACGCCTGGCTTGAACCGGCAGGTCGGCAAGCTTTCTGGCTCCGGTGATATCCTCGCTCCAGCCCGGTAAATCCTCATAAACAGGCACACACTCATTCAAGACCTTGAGGCTGGCCGGAAACTCATTAACAACTTCTCCCCGGTAGTTGTAGCCTGTGCAGATCCTGACCTGTTCCAAGCCGCTCAAAACGTCCATCTTGGTAATGGCCAGGTAATCTAAACCGTTGATCCTTACCGCGTACCGGCCGACCACTCCGTCAAACCAACCGCAGCGCCGGGGGCGCCCGGTAGTGGTACCGTATTCGCCACCCTGCTCGCGGATAAGAGCGCCGGTATCGTCATTCAACTCCGTGGGGAACGGCCCTTCTCCTACCCGGGTAGTGTAGGCCTTAGTCACACCGATCACACGCCCGATCTTGGTCGGCCCGATACCCGCTCCTAGACAAGCAGCGGCCGCGGTCGGATGCGAGGAAGTAACATAGGGGTAAGTACCGTGGTCCAGATCCAGCATGGTCCCCTGGGCGCCTTCAAAGACAATGTTTTGCCCCTGCCGCACCGCGTCATTGACCAGTATGGAAGTGTCGCACACGTATTTTCTCAAGGCTTCGGCATAGCCCTTAAAATTATTGAGGGCTTCGCCGTAATCCAGGGACTTGCCATCGTAAACCTCGGTCAGAATCCGGTTTTTGCTTTTCATGTTCGCTTCAAGCAGCGCCGGAAACTCTTCCGCATCAAGAAGGTCGATCATCCTTATCCCCACCCGCGCTGATTTATCGGTATAAGCCGGGCCTATGCCACGGCAGGTGGTGCCTATCTTGTTGTTTCCCTTACGCGCTTCTTCTACCTGGTCAAGCTTCTGGTGGTAGGGGAAAATAACATGAGCCCGCTGGCTGATCCGCAGGTTCGCGGTGCTGATTCCCTGCTTCTCCAGGGTCTCCAATTCCCTGAGCAAAACCGCCGGGTCAATCACCACGCCGCTCCCAATAATGCACATCTTATCTGGGTAAAGTATCCCCGATGGGATCAAGTGCATTTTATATTCATGGTCATCAACTACAACCGTGTGGCCGGCGTTGTTCCCGCCCATGTAGCGGACCACCATGTCGGCTTTTTCAGCCAGGAAATCGGTTACCTTGCCTTTTCCCTCATCCCCCCACTGAGCGCCTATAACAACTACTGTAGACATCAAAAGAAACCTCCTAAATCCTATTTGCTATTTCCCTGGCCGCGAGCACGCCGGCCGCGGACGCCTGGGAAAGCCCCCTGGTCACGCCTGCCCCGTCCCCTGCCGCGAACAGGTTTTTTATGCGGGTTTCCAGAGAATTTGTAAGGACAAGCCGTGAAGAATAGAACTTAACCTCGACGCCGTACAGCAGAGTGTACCGCGAATACACCCCCGGCGCCAGCTCGTTCAGTGCTTTAAGCATTTCCACAATTCCCACCAGGTGTCTGTAGGGAAAAACCAGACTCAGATCACCCGGTGTCGCTTCACGCAGGGTCGGTATGGTCATGCATTTGGCCAGCCTTTCTTTGGTCGAACGGTGGCCTGAAATCAGGTCTCCCAGGCTCTGGACTAAAACTCCGCCGCCCAGCAGGTTGGCCAGGCTGGCAACATAGCGGCCGTAAGAGATCGGCTCCTTGAAAGGCTCTGTAAAAGTTTTACTGACCAGCACCGCGAAATTAGTGTTTTCCGTCTTGTTATATGCGTGGCTATGCCCATTCACCGTGATCAGTCCGTCCATGTTTTCCAGCACTACTTCCCCGTTGGGGTTCATGCAAAATGTGCGAACCCTATCACTAAAGGTCTTCGAGTAGTATACGAATTTTGCCTCATAAAAAATCCGGGTCAAATGGTCCATAACCGCAGCGGGCAGTTCCACCCGCACCCCTATATCCACCGGATTTATCATCATTTCAAGCCCCAGGCGTCCCGCCTCGCGGCTGAGCCATTCCGAACCCTCTCTGCCGGGGGCCAGCACCACATACTTTGCGTTTATTATCTTTCCGTCCCTGGTAATAATACCTCTGACGGTATTATCTTTTACCAGAACCTCCTCCACCTGGCAGGAAGTGATCACATCGACGCCGTGCTCTACCAGGTAATCATGCATCCGCTGCAGTATTTCCTGGCAGCGTCCGCTTCCCATGTGCCTGATCCGTACCGGGATTAGTCTTAATTCGGACAACACGGCCTGGCGCTGAACCTCTTGTATTTCCTCCTCTTGTTCCAGACCGAAGATCTGCTCCGGCGCGCCAAACTTAACATAAGTCTGGTCAATATAATTGATCAGGTCGTTCAGAACGTCAACCCCGGTATACTGCTCCAGGCTGCCGCCGATTTCGGATGAAAGAGTAAGCTTGCCGTCACTGAAGGCACCGGCGCCGCCCCACCCGCAGATGGTAGAGCAGGGAGAGCAGTTAGTACAGCCCCGGCTTTGCTCCCTGGCCACGCAGACACGCTTGTTTATATCGCGTCCCTTTTCAACTATCAGTATTTTTAGACCGGTTTTTGCTCCGACCAGTTCAAGGGCGGCAAATATCCCCGCCGGACCCGATCCTACAATCACCACATCATACTGATTGCTCACAATATTCCTCCTAGCGGCATTACGCCGGCACATCCTTTTTTACCGGCATAAAAAAACCCAAACAACAAAACATTAGTTGCTATTTGAGCCATAATCTTTCCGCCGCGGATGTAGCTGTCATGGAACCATACCTGGCAGCAAAAGTATTTTAGCAAACCAAGCTGTCAATGTCAAGAAATTAAGCAAATAAGTGGTCCTTTTGTAATAAAACAAATTAAGGCTTATATTCATCAGGGTTTTTTACAAGGGGGACAAATTTTGTGTACTCTTTTAAAAATCCCAGTTCAATATAGCCGGTAGGGCCATTGCGGTGCTTGGCAATAATTATTTCAGCGATTCCCTTTTTTTCCGAATCCCTGTTGTAATATTCATCCCGGTAAATAAACATGACCAGGTCAGCGTCCTGCTCCAGCGAACCCGACTCGCGCAGGTCCGACATAATCGGCCGCTTTTTGTCACGCTGCTCCACCGAACGGCTTAACTGGGCCAGAGACAGTACCGGAATATTCAACTCCTTGGCCAACCCCTTTAAAGAGCGGGATATTTCCGATATTTCCTGCTGGCGGTTCTCAACCCGTTTGCTGCCCTGCATCAACTGGAGATAGTCGATAATAATCAGGCCCAGCCCTTTTTCCGCCTGAAGCTGCCTGGCCTTCGCCCGCACCTGGCGGACAGTGATACCGGGAGTATCATCGATAAAAATAGGGATGTTGGCGAGCCTGTCCTTTGTTTCATGCAGCTTTCGCCAGTCCTCCTCGGCCAGGTCACCCGTGCGGAGACGGTGCTGGTCAACCATAGCCTCGGCGCAGAGAATACGCTGCACCAGCTGTTCTTTGGACATTTCCAGGCTGAACACCGCTACCGGAATATTATGTTTGAGGGCGGCGCTGTACCCGATGCAGAGGCCCAGGGCAGTCTTACCCATACCGGGACGGCCGGCCAGAATAATAAAATCGCTGGGCTGCAGCCCGGTACAGATTCGGTCCAGGTCGCTGAAAGAAGTGGGAACGCCCAGAGCTTTTCCCTGGTTGCTGTAAAGGTACTCCAGGTGAGAAAAGGTGTCCAGCAGGATCTCCTTGATCGCAAAAAACGCTGTGGAAGCCCTTTTGCCACCCAGTTCGTTAATCATCCGCTCCGCTTCTGCTATCAGTTTTTCCGGTTCTTCCCCCTCGTCGTAACCCATGCCGGCGATCCGGGTAGACAACTGGATCAGTGTCCGGAGCAGGGATTTTTCCTCGACAATACGAGAATAGTAATTTATGTTGGCGGCAGTTGGCACTATTTCAGCCAGTGTGGCGATGTAAGAAACGCCGCCGGCCTTTTCCAGGTTCCCATTAAGCCTCAGGTGTTCGCATACCGTGATCAGGTCCACCGGGCTGCCGCCCTCATCAAGCTCCAGCATCGCTTCATAAATCAGCCTGTGGCTTTCCCGGTAAAAGTCCTCCGGGCGGAGCAGTTTCATGGCCTGGTAAATAGCCTCCCGGTCAAGCAGTATGGCCCCGAGCACCGACTGCTCGGCGTCTATATTTTGCGGGGGAACTCGATCTAACATCAGACACCTCGAAAAAAATAAATTACTCAAATTCTTTTATCTTTATGCTTTTATCAACTGACCAGTTCGTCAACTTCCGCCGGAGGAAACACGTGACTGATAATCTCCTCCACTGAACTGACGGGTATAACCCTGATCCCCTTGATGTCCACCGGTATGTCCTTGCCGTTTTCCACCGGCACCAGCACAGTTTTTATTCCCGCCTGCCTGGCGCCGTAAATTTTTTCGAACACTCCGCCTACTGCCCGGGCTTTACCCTGTATGGAGATTTCACCCGTTACAGCCACATTTTGCATGATCGGGCGGCCATGGACGGCGCTCAGTATAGCCAGAAAAATCGCCACCCCGGCCGATGGTCCGTCGATCCTGCCGCCGCCTACCACATTGACGTGCAGGTCGTAATTTGACAGATCCTCTCCAGTTAGTTTGCGTATTACTGAGGCTGCGTTGAATACCGAATCCTTGGCCATACTGCCGGCGGTATCGTTAAAACGGATGGCGCCCTGGCCTTGGACTCGGGCCGGGAAAGCCACCGCTTCAATTTCCAGTACCGATCCCGTGAAGCCTATGACACCCAACCCGAATATTCTGCCAATTTCCCGGTCTGCAGAGGCCTTGCGCGTTACACAGGGGCTTAGCCTGCTGACCTGGGCTACCTCCAAGACGTCTTCCACCTTTATGGCCGGTTGACCGCCCTGGGCGTCGCTACGATAACAGGCCATCCCGTAGGCGTCGGCCAGGATGTTGATCGCCTTGCGCCCTTCTATGGTATATTCGCTGATAATTTCTGGCACCGCTTCGTCCATTCCCACCCCGAGCTTGCCTGCGGCCTGCTGTAAAATCTCCTTAATATCCTTCGGCGTAAGGGGTTCAAAAAATATCTCCGCGCAGCGGGAGCGGATTGCCGGATTAATCTCCTCCGGATCCCGCGTCGTGGCCCCAATGAGGACGAAGTCCGCCGGAGCTCCCTCCTCGAAAATTTTCTTGATATACTGGGGTACGTTGGGGTCGTGAGGGTCGTAATAGGAAGAGTCAAAGTATACTCTTTTGTCCTCCAGCACTTTTAACAATTTGCTGTGCAGTATAGTATCCATTTCACCAATTTCATCTATAAAAAGAACTCCGCCGTGAGCATCTGTTACCAGGCCCAATTTTGGTTCCGGCACCCCGGTCTCGGCCAGGTCGCGCCTGGCGCCCTGGTATATCGGATCGTGCACCGAACCCAGGAGCGGGTTGGTCACTTCCCGCGGGTCCCAACGCAGGGTGGCGCCGTTTACTTCCACAAAAGCCGCTTCACTGGCAAAGGGTGTACTCTGGTTGTTTTTCGCCGCTTCCAAAACCAGCCTCGCCGCGGTGGTCTTACCTACACCGGGCGGTCCGTAAAGAATCATGTGCTGCGGGTAAGGCGAGCCCAATTTTGCCAGAAGCGCCTTAACCGCCCGCTCCTGGCCGACTATTTCCTTAAAAGTGGACGGCCGCAAAAACTCCATAGCCGAGGAGGAAAGCTTGCGCTGCTCGAGTTTTTCAAGAATAGCCAGCTTTTTTAAGGTCTGTGCGTTTTCCGCGCCGGCGTTTTCCTTGATCACCTGCATTTTAATCTCTTTAATATATTCCTCATGACGCTGCTGGAGTTTTTCGTTTATTTTTTTCTCCAGCTTGTCTTCCACGGTGCGCCTGGCGATATTGTCGGCAATTTTCTCTTCTATTTCATCCAGAACAGCCGGGATCTCCTCATAGGCTGGCGGTGTATCATAAGTAGGGTCCTCAAAAACAAGTTTTTGCAAGGCCAGCACTCTTTCCTCCAGCCGCTCGGAACGCATGAACTGCAGCGCTTCCAATTTTCCTGCTCTTAAAACCACCTTATCGGAACCGTAAAGGTTTGTCAGAAGGCTATATAACGCTGCCACCTGGCGTTTCAAAAGATTATGACTCATTAGTTTATCGGAAGTTTCATTTTTTGTGCTCCCAATAAATCTTTCGAGGAATGCTTTCATCTCGTGCTCCTTTCACTGCCATAAAAATTAGATGGGTCACAAAAAAGAGAATTCCGGCTACTCGCCAACTACATCAACAATTATTTCCGCCTGCACGGCCGGGTGCAGTTTGGCGGTTATTGTATAAGCGCCCAGATGCTTAATTGGCTCCTTTACAACCAGCTTTTTTTTATCCAGCTTTATTTTATGCTGGGCAGCAAGGGCGTCGGCTATATCCTTGTTGTTTACCGAGCCAAAAAGCTTGCCGCCCTCTCCTTGTTTCGCTATCACAATAAGCTTAAGGTTATCCAGGCGAGCTGCCAGCGCTCTGGCTTCCTGTTCTATCTGCTTTTCCTTCGACGCCTGCGCCTGCCGGCGGACCGCCAGTTCTTTCATTTTGCCCCTGGAAGCCTCAACCGCCATTCCGCGGGGGAATAAATAGTTGCGGGCATAACCCTCTGCAACACTTATAACATCGCCACTCTTGCCCTGACCGGGCACATCTTTCGTTAATACTACTTTCACGATCGACACCTCCCAAGGTTAATTTGAAAACACAATAAGTCTTAAAAAGAATTTAATTAGCCCTCTACGCCGGGGGCGGCAGGCGCCTTAAGTTTACCAGGGGGTCAATCACACCCAGCAGGACCAGGACAACCATGCTGAAAGGCGGATAGGCAATAGCAAATATCAGGATTATCAACTTGAGCGGCCAGGCAACGTTGATCTTGCGGAAAATATACGCCGCGACAGACAGACCCAGGAAGATATAAAGCCAGAAAAGTATATACAGGATGTTTTTACCTATTTTCGCCGCCAGCAGCCAAGAGAAATTATCTCCGGCCAGGGTTAACGCCAGGCCCACGATCGGGCCCCAGATACTGTACCAGGGGAGTGAAATCATGGTAAAGGCCAGTCCCGGAGCAAGAAAATAATTCAGGCGAACCAGGCAGGCCCTGGCTAAAAAATATGTTATGGCGGCTAAGACAGCCGCACTGATTATATACTGGCCCGGAAATAATAATTCATAAGTTGAAATTATACTCTCACTAAAGCTTTCCTGCAATTCAGCAGGAATGTTGTTTAACATGCCGGCGTCGCGGTACGCGGCTATGGCCTGCTCAAACGCGCTGCGCACTTCCTCCCCAATAACAAAAAGGTTATTTCCGGCGAAGTAACTCAGTACCAGGTATAATAAAGCCGCAAGACCCGCATAAATCATCCCGAACGATAAAATTTTGCCCGAAGAAATCCTGTTTTTAAACAACAGGCCAAATAAAACGCCAAGCAGGCCATAGCGAAAAACAAGAATAAAAACCGCAGCAGGAGGCATAAAAACAAAAAACAACAAACCCGCCACTGCCAGCCCCAGTATGGCGTAACGGGCATCGCACTTCAAAACAATGAGCATGGCCGGCAGTGGAAGCAGCATAGCAACAAAAAACTCAAGTATCGGCAGGTAATAGCCGGCCAGGCCGGCGACGGCGAACATCAATGTAAAAAAAGCCCACTCCGCCAGGGCTCTTGATTTCTCACTTGTTGTCAAGCCATCACCTCTTTTTATCACCCAGGTAATTTAATAGAGTTGAAAAATCGCTGTACCACCTCTCCACTTCATGGTCCTCATCAATACCCTGGCGCAGTTTTGCTTCAACCTTTAAATCCAGGCGTGAAAAGCTCACTCCCAGCCTTCGTCCCAAAACATAACAGGTGATTAAGAGGCTGGCCAGGGCGTCAAGAATAAGTTCTTCACTGCCGCGAAGCATCGATTTGAATAACGCGGAGACAGATGTGATCAAATCGGCTTTCAGCCAATCGATAACTTTAATGTTCTTGGCGATGCCGCCTTCTTGAGCCGGAATCATGGAGAGACCTCCTTCGCTAACCGAGTATAATATTCTGCGGCGAACGTTTCTTTTCCTGCCTCAGCTGAGCGGTTTTACTTGTTATTTGTTGCGCGGATAAGCAGAAAGATGGGCGTTTGCCCATCCTTGCTTTTTCAGTTACTATTTGCATTTCATCCGCACAAAGCCCTTATTCCGCTGTAAACGGCAGGAGAGCTATATTCCTGGCCCTCTTAATTGATGAGGTCAACATGCGCTGGTGCCTGGCGCAGTTGCCGGAAATCCGGCGGGGCAGGATTTTCCCCCGCTCGGTAATATATTTTTTCAGGCGTGGAACGTCCTTATAATCTATGGCTTCCATTTTGTCCACACAAAAACTGCATATCCGCTTTTTTCCTCTGCGGCCCCTTTCACGTCTCAATAGTCTACCCCCTTGCATCGGCGCCTCATGGGAGGCCCCCTGTTTATTAAAAAGGAATGTCGTCCTCGTTAAAACTGATTTCACTTCCGTAGCTGCCGCCTTCAGCACCACGCGCGGTGTTCCCGGCAGCCGCGCTGCCCTCTTTCGGCCAGTCCAGAAAACGCACGTTCTCAGCCACTACTTCAGCGACCTTTCTGCGAATCCCCTGGCTGTCCTCGTAGGAACGTACCTGCAACCTTCCATCAACCGCCACCAGCCTGCCTTTGCCCAGGTAGTTGGCACAGGTTTCCGCTAATTTCTGCCAGACCACGATGTCAATAAAGTCGGCTTCTTTTTCTCTGTCCTTGGACTGGCGCCGGTCTACCGCTAATGTAAATTTGGCCACAGCAGCACCGCTGGGCGTGTAACGCAATTCCGGATCTCTTGTAAGCCTGCCAATCAAGATTACTTTATTGAGCATGTTTTCACCACCTGGTTGTTCTTTTCTAAAATGACCGGGACCTCCCCCGGCTTGTCTACCCCGGCGCTAAACATCTTCCCGCACAATTATATGCCTGAGCACATCGTCTGTAATCTTAAAAACGCGGTCCAGCTCTGTCGCCACTTCAGGTTTAGCGTTTATATGAACTATGATATAAACGCCTTCCTTCATATCCTTAACATCATAAGCCAGCCTGCGCTTACCCCATTTGTCAATCTTGAGGACTTCCCCGCCGTGGTTTTCAATAATGTTTTTGAATTTCTCAATGAGCGCCGCGCTTTTCTCCTCGTCCAGATCCGCACGATGGACAAAGACTACTTCGTATTTGCGCAAAGCTAATCACCTCCTCCCTATGGACTATGGCCCTACCATCCGGGTAGAGCAGGGACGGTGTCAATAAATTCGACTCAAAAATTATAGCATAACGCTTGGCAAATGGCAAGGAAGAAATAAAAAGGGAAATAATTTCGATTGAAACCCCTTTGGTTGAAATTATGAAAAACATTTTCCTTTTTCTTTTTCTCTTCAACACTAATAAACAAATTACCTCCTACACAGAATAAGTATATGAAAACAATCGAAGAGGAGGCGCTGTTTTGAGTACAATAAAAATAAAAGCCCACACTTATTCTCATGCTATTCAGGGAGTTAAAGTTAAGCCCCTGGCGGATGACGGCAAAGAGGTAAGCATATTTTATGACGGACTGCTGTCTAAGGCCGGCGCGGAGCAGGTTTACCTGCACTGCGGTTACGGTGATACAAATGATTGGGATAAAGTGAACGATTTGCCGATGAAACAGGTAAACAACGGCTGGGAAAAGACCCTGCGCATAGATACGGGGAGCAACCTCAACTTTTGTTTCCGGGACGGTTCTGCAAACTGGGATAATAACAGCGGCGATAACTGGGCCTATCGTATATCTGTTAACCATTCACAACATTAATCTTATTCACCTGACTGCACTACTGTTTTGACCGATTTCTCGAATTTTGGCCGCGGCAGCAGCAGCACCCTGCCGCATTTTACACATTTTATTCGGAAATCCACTCCCACACGGAGAACCTCCCATAAATCCCCACCGCACGGGTGGGGTTTTCTTGTTTTTACCACATCTCCAACAGCATATTTGTGAACGGCAAAAACCTCCTCAGAAAATATAGCCGGCCCCGTAAAACATTGTTTTACATAAGATTCATCGGTACGGTATTTAACGGGGCTTCTTTTTTAACAGGTATTTGGCGAAGAGCTAACTTGCAAGAAAAGCTTTATATCCCTTATAAGTCATGTATATATCAGCCTTGCTGGCTATCTCAAAAGTCGAGTGCATGCCCAGCAAAGCCACACCGCAGTCCAGTACATCCATATCGTAAGAAGCCATAATGTGGGCGATAGTGCCGCCTCCCCCCTGGTCGACCTTGCCCAACTCTCCGGTCTGCCAGACCACACCGGCACTGTTAAATAAACGCCTGATATCGGCCATCACTTCAGCATGCGCGTCGCTTGTGGCAGATTTACCTCTGCTGCCGGTGTACTTGGTCAACACAACTCCACAGCCCAGGCGCGCCGTGTTTGATTTTTCATAGACTTCGCTGTAATTCGGATCCAGTGCGGCGTTAACATCCGCAGAAAGGGCCAGAGAATGAGACAGGACCCGGCGCAGCGCCAGTTCATTGTATCCCGGCACACAGCGGGATACAATTTCTGCTGCCGCGTTGATAAAAAACGATGACTCCATTCCTGTATTGCCGGTGCTGCCGATCTCTTCCTTATCAGCCAGCACAATCAGAGCTGTTCGTTCCGGCATGTTCATTTCCGCCACAGCGCGCAGGGAAGTGTAAACACACACCCTATCGTCCTGACCGTAACCGCCGATAAAACTGCCGTCCAGGCCTACATCGCTGGACATCCAGGCAGGGACCAGCTCAATTTCCGCACTGATCAGGTCCTCTTCAACTATGCCGTACAGCTTATTCAGGCGTTCTAAAACAGCGAGCTTGCAGCGGTCTTTGAGATCTTCCGCGCCTACAGGGATACCTCCCGTTAAAACATTTAAACTCTCTCCGGGCACGGCGTCAGCCATTTTTTTGTCCATCTGGTCCTTGGCCAGGTGAGGCAAAAGATCGGCTACGGTAAAAACGGGTTCCCCCGGCTTTTCCCCGATCACAAGTGAAACCGTGGTTCCATCACCTTTTACTACCACACCATGTAGGGCCAGCGGCACAGAAAGCCACTGGTATTTCTTTATTCCCCCGTAATAATGGGTCTTAAGCAGGGCCAAACCGTCTTCCTCATAAAGAGGCTGCGGTTTTAAATCCAGGCGTGGGCTGTCGAGGTGAGCGCCGATGATGTTAAATCCGGACGCAGCCGGGTTTTTCCCGATAACGGCCGCAATTAATGTCTTGCGGCGGCTTACAGTGTAGACTTTATCCCCCGGTCTCAACATGGCGGTATCCGACAGGGGGCGGAAACCCGCTCCGACCAGGTAAGCCTGTGCAGCAGCCACGGCTTCCCGTTCCGTTTTTGCAGTTCCCAGAAACTTCTTGTATTCCTCACAAAAAGCTGCTGCTGCGTCCCTTTCGCCGCCGCTCATCCGGTCCCAGGCGTTTTGCCTATGGTATGCTAACTTTGCCGCGGGGTGCTGCCCCTTGTTATCAGTCATTTTAAAGCCTCCTTTTCTAGTTGGGACATCTCTCTGATCTTAACCATACGAGGACATTTCTCAACCATCCCGATCGGGGACATTCCTCGACCCCAAAGGACTACCCAAAAGAGAGGTGTATCCCCATTCCGCTTTTTCTCCGTTCAACTGCAGGAACCGGTTTCACCCCCGCCAAAAATGTGCGGCTGAAGCCGCACCTCGTATATACTAGTGACAAAACTTAAAACAATATAAAGGTCATGCTATAAATAACATAGAATTCTTTTCGCAATGTCTGAGGGCAGCGTACCGCACCTTGAGGTTTA
>JAQVXL010000004.1 GCA_028709235.1 Desulfotomaculaceae bacterium | reverse complement strand
TGATTTATAGGCAAAGCTTATAAATCAGAAATTCTGAGCAGGGCTAGAATATGGAAAGCTTGACAACCTTATCCCCCTGTGTTACTATTTTAATGGCGATTCTTTATCTAGAGATCAAGTTTTTAGGAGGTATGTTTGTGGTTGGCACGGTTAAATGGTTTAACCAGGAAAAGGGTTATGGTTTTATCGAGAGGGAGGATGGTGGAGACGTATTTGTCCACTTCTCGGCGATTCAGGAAGAAGGCTTTAAGACCCTAGCCGAGGGTCAGAAGGTTGAATTCGATATCGTCGAAGGCGCCCGGGGGCCTCAGGCGGCCAACGTGATAAAAATATAGAGATGAAATACCCCAGCTCAGCCTGGGGTATTTAAATCTAATACGGTTTGAGAAAGATTTTATTTCCTAAAAGGGGAATAATAGACATAGTATAAAATATTACGGGAGGAGTGTTCATATGGCAGCACAGATTCGCGGCAGAAATATCGAAGTAACTGATGCCTTGAAGGAGTATATAAACAAGCGTTTGAGGAAACTCGAAAAATACATTGACAACTTGGGTGAAGCCCAGGTTAGCCTATCTGTGGCAAGGGGATTTCACCGGATTGAAGTGACCATTCCCATCAACGGGATGATCTTAAGGGGAGAGGAAAGCACCGGTGATATGTACGCTTCCACCGACCTGGTGGTGGATAAGTTGGAAAAACAAATTGAGAAATATAAAGGCAAGCTGCAGAAGAGGGGGGCCAGGTTCGTCGACAACCTGAGGGCGCCTGCTGCGGTAAATGCTGAAGAAGATGGGCCGCGTCTGGTGCGGACAAAACGTTTTACTATTAAACCGATGCCGGTCGATGAAGCTGTCCTGCAGATGAACCTGCTGGGACATAATTTCTTTGTATTCTCCAATGCCGAAACCGAACAGGTTAATGTCGTTTACAAGCGCAAGGACGGCAATTATGGCTTGATCGAGCCTGAATATTAGAATACCAACAAAAACAGGCGCCGCTTTGAGCCGGCGCCTGTTTTTGTTGGCCTGGTAAATAGTGCCATAATTGACTGTTTTATAGAATGTCAAGTATAATATAAAATGGTCATGTATGTTTAGATGTATAATATTAGAGGTGTTATGAAATGCTAGGGTTCATTAAAAACTGGCTTGACGACAATGCCCGCGAAGTAAAAAAACTGCAGCGCACAGTAGGCGAGATCAATAATTTGGAACCAAAGATAAAAGCGCTCGATGAGGAAGAACTAAGGGGCATGACTGCTGTTTTTAAAGAACGGCTGGACAGAGGCGGGAAACTTGACGATATCTTGCCGGAAGCCTTCGCGGTGGTGCGGGAAGCATCCCGTCGTATTCTGGGCATGAGGCATTTTGACGTCCAGTTGATGGGCGGGATGATCCTGCACCAGGGCCGCATTGCTGAGATGAAAACAGGTGAAGGCAAGACGCTGGTAGCCACACTGCCGGTTTACCTGAACGCCCTTACGGGCAGAGGAGTCCATGTGATCACGGTCAACGACTACCTGGCGCGCCGGGACAGCGAGTGGATGGGCCAGATTTACAGCTACCTTGGTTTAAGTGTCGGGTTGATTGTGCACGGCCTGGACTGGGATGAGAAAAAGCAGGCTTACGATTCTGACGTGACATATGGCACCAACAACGAGTTTGGTTTTGACTACCTGCGAGACAATATGGCCCACCACCCCAGCCAGCTGGTGCAGCGCGAACTGAATTATGCAATAGTTGACGAGGTAGACAGTATCCTCATCGACGAGGCCAGAACGCCGCTGATTATCTCCGGTCAGGCTGATAAGTCAAACGAACTATACAATAAATTTGCCAGGATTGTGCCCCGCCTGGTCCCGGAAACCGACTATACTGTTGACGAAAAAGCACATACTGTTGCCATCAGCGAAGCAGGTGTGGCCAAGGTGGAGAAAGCAATCGGTGTGTCTAATCTTTACGACGACAAGAACATTGAGCTCACTCACCACCTGAACCAGGCCCTTAAGGCTAATGCCCTGATGAAAAGGGATCGCGACTATGTGGTGAAAGACGGCCAGGTGATTATCGTGGATGAGTTTACCGGCCGGCTGATGTTTGGCAGGCGGTATAGCGAAGGACTGCACCAGGCCATCGAGGCCAAGGAAAACGTCAAAATCGAGAGGGAGTCTCAGACTCTCGCCGCCATCACATTCCAGAATTATTTTAGAATGTACGACAAGCTGGCCGGCATGACCGGCACGGCCGAAACAGAGGAACAGGAATTTAAAAAGATCTATAACCTGGATGTGGTGTCTATACCCACTAATAAGCCCCTGATCCGTATTGACACGCCGGATGTAATTTACAAGACCGAACAGGCCAAGTTCCGGGCAGCAGTGAATGAGATTGCGGCCAGGCACGCCAAGGGGCAGCCGGTACTGGTAGGCACTATCTCCATTGAAAAATCAGAATTGCTGAGCAGCTTGCTCAAGAAAAAAGGCGTGCCCCACCAGGTGCTCAACGCCAAGTACCATGACAAAGAAGCGGAAATAGTGGCCCAGGCCGGGCGTTACGGCGCGGTGACCATTGCTACCAACATGGCTGGGCGCGGCACAGACATTCTCCTGGGAGGCAATCCGGAGTTTCTCGCCCGCCTGGAGATGAGGCGGGAGTCCCAGCAGCATGAGGCGGCCGGCAATAATAACGGGTCCACCGCTGAGGACGAAAGCCTGGCGCTGCAGCCCCTGCTGCAAAAATACCGCCGGCAGACAGAAGAAGAACATGCCAGGGTGGTTGAGCTGGGCGGGCTGCACATCATTGGTACGGAGCGCCACGAGAGCCGCCGTATCGATAACCAGCTGCGCGGCCGTTGCGGACGTCAGGGCGACCCCGGCTCCAGCCAGTTTTACAGCTCTCTGGAAGACGACCTGATGCGCTTGTTCGGGTCAGATAATATTGCAGGGATTATGGAGCGGCTGGGAATAGAAGAAGACATGCCTATCGAGCACCAAATGATTTCCAAGTCCATTGAGACCGCCCAGAAACGGGTGGAGAACCGTAACTTTGATATCCGCAAGCATGTGTTGCAGTACGATGACGTGATGAACCAGCAGCGGGAATTGATCTACAGGCAGCGGCGCCAGGTGTTGACCGGCGAAAGCCTGAAAAACGACGTCTTGGAGATGATCAACGCCTCAGTGGAACGAGTGATCGCCACTTATGCACCGGAGGGCGTCCATCCTGAGGAGTGGGATTTTCACAGTCTCCTGGAGCAGGCAGAACAGTTGTTTTTACCAGGCCACAAGCTGACTCCTGGGGACCTTGAAGATATGGGCCGTGGTGAACTGACGGAGGTTCTCGTCGAAAAAGCCCGCGCGGCATATGAGGCCAGGGAGCAGGAACTGGGGCCCGAGACCATGAGACAGGTGGAACGGGCAGTCATGCTGCGCATAGTAGACGAAAAGTGGATGGACCACCTGGACGCTATGGATCAGCTGCGGGAGGGCATCGGTCTGCGTGCTTACGGGCAGAAGGACCCCTTGGTTGAATACAAGTTTGAGGGGTACGAGATGTTTCAAAACATGGTCAACGCCATCCAGGACGATGTGGTGCGCTACATTTTCCGGGTAGAAGTAGTCCAGCCCCAGCAGCAGCAGCGCCGGGTGGTGGAAAACCGCTACGCTGATGAAAGCGCCAAAAAGCCCGTGCGCAAGGAAAATAAAGTAGGGCGCAATGATCCCTGCCCGTGCAACAGCGGTAAAAAATACAAGAAATGCTGCGGCCGGGCGGAAACGGCGTAAGTGACAAGTTTCACAGGATTAACAGGATTGATAAGATTAACAAGATTAAAATAAATTTGTCTAATCTCATTAATCTTGTGATGATAAATATATTTTAAAGGAATGGTTGAAAGAATGTTCACTGAGTTAAAAAGGGAACTCGAGCCCCTTGGCAAAAGGATTGAAGATTTGAGGGTTTCTCTTTGACATAGCCGGTAAGGAGGAAGAAATCAGCAGGCTGGATGCCCAAATGCTCCACTGCAGTTTTTGGGATAACCAGGTGATAGCGCAGAAAATTGTACAGCGGGTGGCGAACCTGCGTGACAAGGTTTCTGCTTTCCAGGATCTTGTAAAGAGGTATGAGGAACTTGAGGTCTTAGTGGAACTGGGCCAGGAGGAAGAAGACCAGTCACTGGCTGGAGAAGCCGGAGCAAGCCTGGATTCTGTCTCCAGGTTGGTGGAAGAAATGGAATTGGCGGTCCTGCTGAACGGCCCTTACGACCGGGGCAACGCTATCATTGCCCTTCATGCCGGCGCTGGCGGCACCGAAGCCCAGGACTGGGTGGAAATGCTTCTGCGGATGTACGGGCGCTGGGCAGAGAGGCGCCGCTTTAAGATTGAGATTTTAGACATGCTGCCCGGTGATGAAGCTGGCATCAAAAGCGCCACCATCGAAGTTATCGGCGCCAACGCGTACGGGTACCTTCTGGCAGAAAAGGGAGTGCACCGCTTGGTGCGCATTTCACCTTTTGACACCGCCGGCCGGCGGCACACTTCTTTCGCCTCGGTGGACGTCCTGCCGGAGGTGGAAGAAGGCGTAGACGTGCAGATCGACCCGGAGGATCTGAAAATTGACACCTTCCGCTCCGGCGGCGCCGGCGGGCAGCACGTCAATAAAACAGATTCGGCAGTCAGGATGACCCACCTCCCTACCGGGATCGTGGTATCCTGCCAGAATGAACGCTCACAGATGTCAAACCGTCTGGCGGCTATGAAAATGCTGAAGGCCAGGCTAATTGATCTAGAAATCCGTAAAAAAGAAGCTGAACTGTTGGCGCTGCGCAGCGACCAGCAGGAAATAGCTTGGGGCAGCCAGATCCGCTCCTATGTATTTCATCCCTACAGCATGGTCAAGGACCACCGCACCGGGTGGGAGACGGGCAATATAAACGCTGTTATGGATGGAGATATCGACCCTTTTATCGCGTCCTACTTGAAAGAAAAGGCCCGGGGGCAGATGTAAGAAATATGATGAAAAGAAGCGCTGTTAGAAGCGTTTACTTAGGGATTGAAAGAAAAACTTAAATGAACAGCTTCAAGCGGGGCAAAAAAACCAGCCAAATTCAAGCTTAATTGCTTAGAGTGGCTGGTTTTTTATAATTAGTTTTTGAGGACGTTAAAACTATCGTGTATTTAGTATAATTATGCAATCAAGAGGGTCGCATAGGTGCGTAGCCACGGTATTCAAAACACAGACAATTATTATGATGGAAGCTATTATAGCGCTTAGGCATCAACGTCACTCTCAAAATAAACAACAAGCCCTACAACTTCCATAAGGATGAGATTAACTTAGTATTCCACTTTCGTGTCTTGACAATGGGGGGCATTATAACAACTAAGGAGCCCCGTGCTTCGTTCGTTCTTAGGTATTACAGTTGAGCGGCGACGGTTTCCAGACGGGAGATGGTTGGCTGACGGTTAGATTTATCCTCTGTATTAGCCAGTAGATTGATATTTATGTAATCCCAGAAGGCAGCCGTCATATTGCTTTCATTGATGGCAAAGAAAACCGAGGGTGGAGTGGTTTTGCCCACCAGGACGCCTACGCCTTCTTTGACATAAACCATGCTGCCGTCCGGCTGTTTGTCATTGATTAAATGGACGTGATAATTCTTATGGGTTTTAAGCATTCTGATCACATTCTCCAGATGCTCTTTAAATTCCTGGGGTGTGTAATAGGCCGGAATTCCACCGGGTATATCAGAAAACTCCATGACCACCCTTCCCTGCAGGATGGTTTCAAGCTCCGGCAATATAAGTATTTCTGTAAAGCAGTGATTTTCCAGCAAAGCGAATAAGCGGCTGGTTTTTTCTTGCAGATAGGCAAGCAGCGATTCAGCCGTTGAATTTGGCAGGTGTTCTATCAGGCGCAAGGTAAGCTGCGTCGGCATAGTGATATTGCTGAGGGTATTGGTTTTTAAAATAGTATCACTTTTTTCAGCTTCGAATTCTGCTAAGATTTCCAGATAATCTCTCTGGTTGAAGGGATTAAATATATGCATCAGGGGGCGGCAGAGAGCCAGGAAATCATTATATTCGGTCTGCAGTGCCAGAATTGCTTCCTGGCGAGTGAAAAGCAAATTGGCGGTGTTCTCAATCCCGTCCCGTACCGAGGAAGAAGTAACAGCGGCCGTTTGAGGTGCAATAAATAATGTGCGTCGGAAAATGCCGTCACGGGTTCTCGGGCAATAATATGGTTCTATAGAACCGGTCATGTAAATCGGCACCCAGCCTTTAATACCCGTCAACATTTCATCAAAATCGCGGTTAATGGTGTGGATCATTTTGACTCGGTTGCCGTTTTTCAATATCTGAAACATCAGTGTAGTCCAGCGGGCAAAGTAATCATGATCCTCCGACAGCCATCTAAGATCCTCGTTACTGTACAGTAACAGAGTTTGCGAGGTTTTATTCTGCAATACCAGCGAAAGGAAATGCAAAACGGCAGTACGCTTTCCTTCCACGCCGTAAAATATTTCTACATCCTTAAGAGGCCTGGGATCGCTGAGGGCTGCCGCCTCCTCTGCAGCAGGGGCAGGTCTTTTAAATTGAAAACGTGCCACCTCTTTGAGGAAATCGTCGATTGAACCTGGATGATCAGGCGTTTTTTCCAGCAGCCAATTTAGAAGGAGGGTTTCCATGTTCTCCGATTCATGTGGTTTGATCGAAGAACTGTTTTTTATGACCTCAAACAGGGCAGCTTTTTGATAATCAGAGTTACAGATACGGGCAAAATACCTGGCCATGGCCGGGATGTACCCGGCACTCTCCACTGGGGTACGGACTCCCCGGCGCAGACGGCTTATAAAGGAAGCATCCAGGGCAATATTGCGAGCCAGCAGGCTATTGGAAGTTCTGGTGATGTTCATGAGTAAATTCAGTTTTTCGGCAAAAAGCACATTCCTTCCTCCTTATAAAACAAATTATATAATACAGGCAACACACTTTCTATCCTTTTGACACAAATCGTGCCAAAAATTTGGCATTGCCAAATAAAGAAGCAGGATACTTTTTCGTTTATTAGTTGCTAGAATAGAAAGCAAAAGTGGTTGCAGTAAATTGAAGGTAGTGGTGATCGGATTGAACTTTGAAATCAAGATGAAAGCTGGTTTCTTTAAAACTCAAGCCTATTGTCTGACCACCGGATCGGGGCAAATCATTTTGACCCCCTTGGGCAATTCGGAAATGGAACGTCAGGTAATAGAGTGGGAAGAACTCAAGTCGGTCAGCATCATCAGCCGGAGCATGACCTCTGTTGAATTAGAGATCACTACCCACAGCCGTACCTACTTCGGCAGCATTTCATCTTCTGCTGATTTGGAGGAAATAATCAGGAATCTTGCCCGGGAATTTAGCAACAAATTTATTTTTCAGCATGGAGACATTCAAACATGACACATAGCAGCTATCGGCATGAGGCAAGGACTGTCGGTGCTGGATTGAGCAAACCTGACAGGAGGGAGAAAAATTTATGAATACCGTTTCAGCATCAGCAATACCCCGCTGGAAAACAGTGCTCAACATGATCATTAATCCGGGGGAAGTGGTTAAAAACCAGATGATCAAGATTCCCTGGCCTTATTCCCTGATGGTTTCCGGGTTGTCCTTCACGCTCTTTTTTCTGCAGACCGGCCTTGACCTGCTGAGGAACGGGCAGATAGAAACAGGTACGGTGATCCTGATAACCATGCTGGGACTCTTATACGGAACAGTCGGGATTGCTTTGCTGGCCGTGATGGTCTGGGCTTTATCCCAGGCGCAGCAGCATGGTTTCACCATGGAGTGGGCCATATCCACCTTTTCCCTGGGGTATTCGGCAACTTTTGTCTATGCCTTAAGCGGCTTGATCTTTTCCCTGGCTTTTGGCTGGAAGACTGCGGTCGCCTTTGGCGTTACCGGAGTTCTATGGGCACTGAGGCCCACCATGTACACCATAAAACAAATGTCAGGGGAACGGGTCGCTTTCAGCATTGCCATGACCACCCTCTGTGGAGCGATCCTTCTGATCGGTTGGGCATTGCTGGGGAAATTCGGCGGTTGATGGATCGCAGAGAGATCAATGAAGAGATAGGGGATGAAAACGTGGATACCAGACTGGGATATGCAGGAGGAGCCAGACCGGAAGGGGTCGAATTATGGCCGGCTTATCTATGCTTTATAATATTCGGGATATTGATGCCCTTCAGCCGACCGGAATTCAAATTAACTACCTTGATATATTCGCTTATTGTGGCCATCGCCGTAGGCTTACTGGCAGTGAATCTGCTGATCATAGCCTTTAATAGCGGCAATGCAGCTTTACGGCAGGCAAACGGAGGATTTGCCCGGGAAGCTGTAGGGACGGGCATGCTTTTTATGATCCCCTTTACAGTTTTGGCGATACTGGCCCTGGCAGTACTGGGATGGAACGCGGTGATGCCCTTTGCTTCGTCAGCCATCACCACGGGAGCAGCTACGGCAGGGACCGAAGCCATGAAAAGAGGCGCCCAGGGAATGAAAAACGTAATGATCCCAACCCTGGTGGCCATGGTGCTTTCGACGGCCTGGATGATGCTGACCGGCATCCTTCCTTAGGAAAGAGGTGAGAGATTTGTCGAAATTATCAATTGCGTGCAACAAGAAAAGAATACATAAACATTTTCTGTCGGTTCTGGCCCTGTGCCTGGTTTTTACATTATTGATGGTCAATGCGTTCGCTGGGAAAGCACTGGCAGCAAGTGTCGGTGATGTTGTTACCCAAGTAACCAATGCCAATCTGGGCTCACCGGAATTCAATTTTGGACAGGAAGAAGCTACCGGCCATGGTTTTGACATTTATTCCGGCATGGGTGACCTTGGAAGCGGCGGGTGTCAGCTCAGTGTTCTGGGACCGGCCCGGCCGGATGAAATCCAAATTATGATCGACTATGTGGATAGCGTATCCCAGGTCAGTTATATGCAAACCACCCAGTTGAAGGGCTGTAAAGTAAGAGAATACAATACCGATTACGGAGTAGGCGTTGGGGTCATACTGCCGGATTATTTTATCACGGTGGAAATGTATAAAACCGGCCAAAGTAAGGATGCTGATATGGCTTCTGCCAAGAATATTGCCCAGCAGACTATCGATGGAATGGAAAGAGCAGGGCTCTTAAGCCAGGCAGCTCCGGATATCGAAGCAGGGACTTCGGCAGCAGAAGAAAAACCAGCCGCCGATCCTGCCCCGGGAGCTTCTGCGCCTGCCGCTGCAGAACCATTGGAGGAGCCGGTACGCGTGGCAGATACGACTAATATTATGGCTGTTTATAATGGACCGACGGTACCTACCACCTTCAACATCGACAGTCCCCACCTGGTTACCGAGATCCACGACTATCACTGGAATAATGCCCGGGGAGCAGCCCCTGGAACCATAGGCTTACAGGACCAGAACGGGAAAATGTATGGCCCCTGGCAGGCGGTGGGAACGCCGGGACAAGGCGGAGTACCCAATGCTAACTGGTTTGTTTATCCCAAAATCGTCATTCCAGCCGGGACCTATACTATCATTGATTCTGATCCGTCCACCTGGTCTCAGAATCGGGATTCGGGCGGAAAAGGTATGTCATACGTGAAGGCTACGCCTCATTTTGAAATAACCGACGCAGCTCCCGCTGATACAGGGACTGCACCGGGAAGCTATCCGGCAGGACATAGCCAAAGCCCGGCTGGAGTCGGTTCAGTCGGCAGTATCCCCGGACCGTCCAACATTACTGAAGCGGTAACAGGCGTTGTAGTGCCTGGATTGATCGCCATCGCCTTAGGAGCTTTGGGCAGCCTGGGCGGCGGAGGATTTATCCCGCCTGTGGGCGGAACACCTATGCCCCCCACTGGCGGAGGACCACTGTCCGGCGCAGGGGGGGTCCCAGGAACCGGCGGAGGAGCACCGGGGATGGCCCAGGCTACCAGTCAGTTAGGACGCCGGGGCAGAGAAGAAATCCTGGTCGATACTATGGATATGTCACAAGGTAGTGCAATCCAGGGAACGCCGGTAGATCAGGACATTTATGTTGAGACAGAACGCGAAGCCGGCCTGTTCGTACAACCCGAACCTCTGATCAATGATCCGGGACCGGAGATTTTCATCGATACCATCGATATGAATCAGCAGGCTATCGATATCAGGGAAGCAGGGGGAGAACAGGGTATCCATATCGACACCACCGATATGTTTGAAGGAAATCAGGCCACCGGTGCATCCGGTGACCAGGGGATCTTCATTGAGACGGAAGCAGAAGCCGGTCTGTTCGTACAGCCTGAACCCCTGATCAGTGATCCGGAACCGGAGATCTTTATTGATACCCTCGATATGCAGGAACAAGCCAGCGATATCAGGGGAGCAGGGGGAGAATCGGGCATCCATATCGACACTGCGGATATGGGAGATCTGGAGATGGAACCACAGGCGTTCAGTGCCCGGGAAGGAGAAGCAGGAGGAGTACATTTTGCTGCTGCTGAAGACAGCCAGGGAGTTCCGTCTGCCGGCCAGACCGAACATCTGTATATGGATACTGAAGATGCAGAAGTCCTTCTCGATTCCAGTTCCCTGGAGGAAAATGCGGGAACGGAAGCGGCTGGAACTGAAAAAGCCTTTGACCAGAACGGATTTGATGCAGAAGGTTATGACCGGGAAGGTTTCAATCAGGCGGGTTATGATCGTGACGGCTTTGACAAGGACGGTTTCAACAAAGATGGATTCAATGCGCAAGGTTATGACCGTGAAGGTTTTGATGCCAATGGTTTTGACGCTGAGGGTTTCGACGCCGAGGGTTTTGACAAAGCAGGCTTTGACGCCGAAGGCTTCGATAAGGCAGGTTTTGACAAAGAGGGCTTTAATAAAGCCGGTTTCAATGCTGAAGGTTATGATAAGAATGGTTTCGATCAGCTCGGCTTTGATAAAGAAGGCTACAATCGGGAAGGCTTCGACAAGGCCGGCTATGACCGGGAAGGATTCGGACGCAATGGCTACGATGCCGAAGGCTTTAACCGGGAAGGCTTCGATAAGGACGGCTTTAACAAAGAAGGCTTCAATAAAGCAGGCTTTGACAAAGAAGGCTTCGATCGCCAGGGCTTCGACAAGCAGGGACTGGATCGGGAAGGCTTCGATAAAGCCGGATTTGACGTGGAAGGTTATGACCGGCAGGGCTTCAACCAAGAGGGCTTTGATAAAGAAGGCTTCGACCGGGAAGGTTTTGACGCCGAGGGTTTTAACAAAGAAGGATTTAACCAGGCGGGCTTTGATGCCGAAGGCTTCGATCGTCAGGGCTTCGACAAGCAGGGACTTGATCGGGAAGGCTTTGACAAAGCGGGATTCGACGCAGAAGGCTATGACCGACAGGGCTTCAATCAGGAGGGCTTTGATAAAGAAGGCTTTGATCGTCAGGGCTTCAATAAGCAGGGACTGGATCGGGAAGGCTTCAATAAAAACGGATTTGACACGGAAGGCTTCGATCGGGAAGGTTATGATATCAATGGCTACGACCGCAAGGGCTTCAATCGCAGCGGCTTTGATGCCAAAGGGTATGATAAACAGGGTTACGACAAGGAAGGATTCAACAAGGATGGTTGGGACCGGGAAGGCTATGACCGTAACGGCTTTGACAACCGCGGTTGGGACCGGGAAGGCTACGACAAGAACGGTTATGATGCGGAAGGTTACGATCGGGATGGCTACAACCGGGAAGGCCAGTCCAAAGAGGGTTATGACGCAGACGGCTATGATCAGAAAGGCTTCAATGAAAACGGTTATGATCGTGACGGCTATGATCGCGAAGGTTTCGATTTTGAAGGATACAATCGCAGCGGCCGTGACCCCTGGGGCTATGACCGACAGGGATTCGGCAAGGATGGTTATCACTGGAGCGGGTATAATGCCGATGGCTACAACCGGGAGGGGATGCACTGGACAGATAATCCCTACGAGGGTGACAGCCCCTTTAATGTGGATGTAGCACGTAATCCGTTTGACGGAGGAATCGTTATAGTCGATGGTGTGAGCGGTGGCAGTGATTTGTCAGAAGGCTGGAAGCCGACTAAACCGCCGCTGGGAGAACCCTATCATCAGACGGTGGAAAAATACGGAGCCAAACCATGGACCGATGAGATCCCGGCGCCGGAACCGGAAACACCATCCATACCTTCAACAGAGGGTACCGGTGTGATCGGGCCGGAAGATCCCATGAATACTTTGAAGAATCATGAAGTGGGAGAAGGAAGAGACGTGGTGCCGGAGGATCAGCCTCCCAATATCCCGATCCCTGAAGAGGATGTTCCCCAGGGTGAATGGCCGGGATCTGAATCAGAAGAGCGGTTCCCTGGAGATCAAATCCCGGAGACACAGCTGAACACATTTGATTACACGGATCCGGATACGGGTGTCACTTCCACTTATGAATATGAACCTGGATATTTGGGCCCCCGGCATGGAGACCGGCAGATCCTGACAGGAGAGGGTGACGGGCAGACCTATGAAATCGAATTCAATGCGGTCACCGGAAAATGGGTCAATACGGAGTCCGGAAATGAATTTGATCCCAGTCGCTTTGAGTCCTGGCAGAGAGATGTAGCCGAAGACAAACGGCGGGCTGCAATCGATCTGGAAAGGATGGCCCGACGTGAGGATGCTAACAGCAAAGCCATAGACAAGAACCTGGAAGATTGGCGCAAGCTGGAGCAAATGCAAAAAGCAGCTGACAAATATGAAATCGGAACTCCCGGTGGGCCGGGAGATGTTGACAAGGCGATCCAAAGCCTGAAAGATGACATGCTGGCCGGCAAAGAACTGGATCGGGAAAAAATGGATAAGATCCGCCGGGTTATTGATCATCGCATTCTGGGGCAAACCACTGCCGATACCGGGGAACGCTGGAATGAGGATTGGTTTAAAAACCTGGGCTGGGCCCTGGAAGCCAATGCAGCTACCGCCCGGGAAGTAGTGACCGGTGAAAAGGCAGATGGCAGCACTTCCTGGCTGGGCATGGGAGCCAGGCTGATGATTATGGGAGCTACCGGCGGGCTGGCCGGCGGCGCGAGTCTAACTTACGTTACTCTGGACGGAGCGATGAATGTAGCGGAAGCGATGTACCGCATCAAGGATGAGATCGATAAAGGCGGTTCAGACGTCGGAGCAGTCTCAAAAGCAGTTGGGTTATTTGTCCTGGGAGAAGGAATGGGCTGGCTGGCCGGCGAGGTCGGGGGCGGGATCATGGGTGAGATGTTTGAGCGCTTCCCCGCCTTCAGCAACAAGGCAGCTGATTTCATTGAGAATGCATTCCTGAAGGCCAGCGCCAAGAATCAGATGTGGAGCAGGGCGCTGGGTATGGTGACCCAGGAATCTGCAGAGGCCTCCCTTGATCAGATCAATAAACGATTAGTGGATATAGGCAGTGACCAGGCGGCCAGGGAAATCATCAATACCGCCAGGACGGATTATGGACTGAGATCAGTGGCGGATTCCTTCGATGATGTGACTAGAGGCGCCGGAAGAACAGCAACAGGTACCACCGGAGATATGAGCGGCAGAGTTGCCAGAACTACAACTGAAGGCTGGACGGATGTCGGTGATGGAGGGGGCAGAGCAGCTGCTGGAACCAGAGGCGGCAGAGCGGCCGCCACTTCCAGTGATGATTTGGCCGGAAGAACCGGCAAGGCGGCTTCCAGCTCCAGCGGCGATGTGCCCGGAGGAGCAGGGAGGAGTGCGGCGCAAACTGATGCTGATGGTGTTCCCGGTACCCAACGATCCGGAGAGGATTTCAGCGATGCATCGGCCAGAACCTCCGCATCAGGCGGAGATGGACCAAATGAACCACCTGGCGGACCACCCAGAGTGGGCAACGATATGCCTGATGAACCACCCGGCGGACCACATAGAGGCGGAGATGGCCCGGGTGAAACACCTGGCGAAAGAACGGCCGGAGGCGGAGACGGACCAAATGAACCTCCAGGAGGACCTCTCCGGGGCGGTGACGATCTGCCGGGCGAACCGGATAATCTGCCCTTGAACCGGGGCGGCAGGACCCCGGATGAAGTTTTGGCTGATCCGGAGGCTCTAAGCATGGCGGAAAGAAACGTACAGCAGAATATTGAGAACTTTGATCAGTTACCTCCAGCCAGACAACAGGAATTGATCAGAGATCAGGCCATTTATGAGGAATATCGGATCCAGGCGGAGGAAAGAGTCTGGAATCTGGCTGACAGAGTCCAACGGGGCGAACCGCTGACGGTTGAGGATATCATGGAAATGAAATCCGACCCGGCTTCCATGAGAACACTGAAAAACCTTGAGGAAATGGATGGCCTGGGAGCTCAGTTGACACCGCAGGAAGCTCAGGGAATTCAAAGAGAGTTCAACAGTGTCATGGATGAGTATATACATCAACCCTCTTATCGGAGCGTAGAGGATCACCTGCATAACCGCTATCCGAATGTTGATCCGGAGGGGATAAGGGTCAGAACCGTACGCACACCGGGTACGGAACCGACTGATTTCAATATTAATACGGATAATGATGTGATCGCTGAAAGACTGGTAAATGGCCCCCGTGGACCTGAATGGGTGGAGATCCCTAAAGCGGAGTGGGAGGATACCTACTATAGGGCTTTGGCAGAGAACTCCGGTTTCAGCGCTGAAGAAGCCAGCCGGCGTTTTCCGGATACGGACTGGGCCAACATGGATGAAGCGGCGCAATACCGGCAATGGGCCAGACATCATGAAGAAGCTGCCATGGATCAGTTTGATCTGTCCGCCGGCAGGGATTTCAGCGACCAGCGGACCTGGCGTATCCCGGATGGGGACCTACCGGGCAGGCCGATGATCGAACTTACGGAAGATGAGATCGCCCGCGGAGTGGATTATGTGATTATCGATGGAAGACCGATGCGTTCTTCCACCGGTTATGAACTGACCCAAAGAGGGCAGGGGACCATGCTGGATCCGGAACAACTGTCCATGATGGAACAGCATAAATTCGATGATTACTGGAACGCAGGAGATACTCCGGCACAGGTGATGCGGAATCAGACTGAGGCCATGGAGCAATTGCGCAAAACGGCTTCTGTGGCGGAGACGGTGGAAAGCAGTTATCGGGATATGGGTTACCGGGTGGAAGCGATGCCTGATAATATGAGACAGGCGATCGCAGTCATCAGAAACAATGACCTTTCACCGGCAGCGCGGGCAGCCCGTTTGGAGCAACTGGGATATACTTCCCCCGACGACTTTTTGAATAAAGTAAGCAGTCGTATAGGCGCTATCAGAACCGCTCATAGATAAAAGAAGAAAATAACAGGCAGGAGGCATTGATGTGGGAATGAATACAGAAAATCCGGGCAGCGTTGAGGTATTCAAGCTGGCTCCGGCAGATATCGATCATTTGTACAGACGTTCCGGATTGAATGGGAATCCGCTTTCGTCTTACAGCTATCATGCGGAACAGGCTGCCACCAGCAGTCCTTCGGAATTATTCAAACCGCTGGCGGAAAGTGCTAATTTTGCATCGATCGCGAAAAAATTGCTGGCGCCGGATTTGAAAATCGAATTCAAGCGCGGGGGAGCCGGTTCAGCAGAAGAAACCTATCTTGCTTTTCTCTCCCTGGACGATAATGATGTTTTAGCCCATTTTACAGGTAAAGATGGCAATATCTTGCTGCTGTTTTTTGATAATGAAGAATCGTTCCTGCAATGGTGGTCGGATATCTATGCCTCAAAAGCGGCGAGCACTTACCAGCCGGTGTTCCCTGATGTCATGCCCGCGGAGGTTCTGGTCTGTGCCCTGCATTGCATCGACATTTATCACCGTGCCTACATGGAAAGCATGCTGGATTACCGGGGCGGCCTGGATCTGGCCATTAGCACCCAAGATTTTGTTCAATTGCTCAAACGCGCCCTGTCCAGTCAGGACAAACGGTGGCTTTTGCCCACCATGTTTGAAATCACTCCCGGACTGAAAGGGATCAATATCGCACTGAAACCGGAACACATTAAAAAAGTTCAGGAACTGGGTTTTTTGACAGACAGTGAAAACCCATTGACCTTGGGAGAACGTTCACGGTTGATCGGTACTGAGATCATTACAGGCTGGCTGGGGTCCATCGGCTGTCAGGCCACGGCTTTGATCAACGGGCAGGAGAAAAGCCTTTCCCGGATTTTTCTGACGCCCACGGCTTTTGTCAATCACTTGTTCTCGTTTGAGATCGGGGCAGGAGGCGATACACGGTTTCGACATCAGGCCAGCACATTGCTGGAGCTGATCCAGACTATGATGAAATGGATCGAGGCTCTGCAAAAAGTAATCGGCGGCACCGGCCCGGCCAAAGCCGCCAAACCGGAAACCCCGGCGATGAAATTTTGCGGGCAGTGCGGGGCGGAATTGAAACCCGGCAAAAAATTCTGTACCAACTGTGGAACACCGATATAAAATCACCGATATACAAAAGGAACCATATTCAAAAGGAAGTGAAAGGATATGAGTGGATTGAAATTCTGTCCGGGATGCGGAGTGCCCTTGACACCAGGAGACAGGTTTTGTGGTGAATGCGGCTTCAACATCAATTCAATGGCCGAAAGGCCTGTGACTTCTGCTGCACCAAATCGACCGGCGCCGCCGTCCCCGGCAGCAGAGACTTATCAACCGCAGCAGCACAGCAATCAACCAACTCAGACTCCGGCTGCGCCCTATGCTCAAACGGCTCCCCCCGGAGGAGGATCCGGGTCCATGCTGGGAAGGAACTCTGCTCCGCTGGGAACCAATCCGGGCAGGAACAAAAAGGCACTGATCATCATGGTTTCAGTACTGGCCCTTTTATTCGTGGCCGGCGGAGTGATCTACTGGTGGCTTTCCAAGGATGATCCGGGCAAAAATACCGGTGTTCCCGGACAAACGGTAACCCAGAACGGCAACCCGGCCTCTAATGTCGATGGACAGAATGGACCCAGCGTGCCGGCTCAGACCGCACCCCAGCCGGATTTATCCAGAGCGGAGACTTATTTGTCCGAGCCGGGCTTGAAGTGCACTTTTTTCGTCAATTATCCGGATGGGATGTCAGGGATCGTTGACCGGTACAGCGGACAGGCAGTTCCCAACGAATCAGTGCGGGTAAGCGAAGTGGAAGTGGGCATCGATATGGGCGAGGAATATGGCTTTGGTTTTCATTATGTGGAACGAGCCGATGGAACTTATTACATCATGGATGCATCTCCCTTTGAAATTTTTCCGGTCTTAAAAAACAATCTGACGGTGGGACAGACCTGGAGTTATGATACCGAAAGCGGATCCATCAATTATAAGGTTATGGACATGGGTGTGGATCTGGACCTGGGCTTCGCAAAATTCAAAGACTGTCTGCTGCTTTCCGAAGACAATCAGGCAGTGGGACATCAAAGCATCACCTATTATGCACCGGGGCGGGGCAGTGTTTATGTCGTAGCGCCCGGCGGAAACTTTGAATACTTTAAAATGACCGGCATGACCAAGATCGATTCAGCTGAAGCAGCAAAAACCATCATAAAATGGTGTCCGAATTATTCAGATATCAAAGATGACCGTGCTCAGAATACTTAAAACAGGGGAGGACTGAAACATGACGGTGGCAGCAGCTGCCATGGAATTGTGGCGGCGGGTGGCCCTGGTCCTGGGGATCCTGATCGGTCTGGCACTGTTTTGCTATGTGTCACCGGCTGTGGTCAGTTTAACCGCGGTGGACTGGAATCAGGAACAAGCTGATGAATTGAGATCTTACAGCGGTTTTGTAACAGAAGAGGATAAAAGACTGAATGCACTGCCTCTGGATGAGTATATCCGGGAAAAGACCGGCGGAAAAGTAACGGTCGCAAACAGTGCCCAGTGGTCAGATTTTTTTTGCCGGGTAAGACTGGCCAGCATGGGGGAATATGAGCGTTCCGGCTTTGGTGACCGGGTCAGTGAAGAAGATAAGGATGACTTCTGGAAGCCAACAGGACCGGTCGGGGTTTTCTTTAAACCGGATGAAATACCCTATGCCCAATGGGGCCTGCGGGAAGGCGAAGGTCAAACCGCATTTGTCAGCACCAAAATCGGCAGTGAAACGGTTTATTTGCGCTTAAATTACCACGATTACTTAAACGAAGTGGGTGCTATGTCCAGCCCGTACCGCATTGCTCCGGGGGGGCTGTATCATCCTTACCGCACCGTCGGCATCGTAGTCATGGGATTAGGCTTACTGCTCTACATTTTTTTGCCCCGAAGGAAAAAACAAGCCGAGGACATCAGTTATTCCACCGGCAGCATGCTGGCAGGAGACCTGGTGGGGGCAATCCTGCTTACTCCTTTTTACGGACTGCCTTTTTTGATCAATGGCGGAACAGTTCAGGCTATTACGGGTTTGTGGCCAATTACCCTGGCCATGTGGCTAATGGCCTCGATTTGCATATACTTGTTCTACAGCAACGCCTGGAATGCTTCCTACCGGATCGAGCTGACGCCGGAAGCCTTGTACCTGATAACTTTTAAGGGTGTAAAAGAATTGCGGTTTAATGAAATAACCGCCGTTGATCTGGTGGCTTTAAGAAATCCCGGCTGGTTCAGAAAACTGTTCCTGGCCGTGGCCTTTTTGTCGCTGGTCAGTGGCCGCGCCACTTCTACGCAGCCGGCGGGTACTGCTCTGCTGACAGCTGCAGCATCCTATGGAGGTTTGGAGATCCAGGGCCGCAGCGGCGGCAAACCGACCTATATCTGGTTTTCGGACCAAAGGGGCGGCATCATTATCAACAATTTTGACCGGGTACCGCAAGCTATTGAGGCTGCCGGGGTGCCCTTCAATAAGGAACCACGGGAAATCGAGGGCTTTTCCATGTTTATGTAAGAAAACTGAATGTAAGCAAGGTTTTTATTCCCTATAAGACATGGATAAAAATAAGGACTCCATTACATGATGAAAAAAGTTTAATAAATGAGGAGGCAGGAAATAATGCCTGGATTAATAATTCTCGGAGTGGCCGTAGTCTTAATAGCCGTATTTCTGATCGTAATCTACAACAGCCTGGTGCAGCTAAGGCAGCGCGTGCAAAATTCCTGGTCCCAGGTGGATGTACAGTTGAAGCGGCGCTACGACCTGATCCCTAATCTGGTCAATGCCGTCAAAGGCTATGCTCAGCATGAGAAATCGACTTTTGAAACCGTGACCCAGGCCAGGAACAAGGCCATAAATGCGGGAAACGTCCGGGAGCAAATGCAGGCTGAGAATATGCTGAGTAATGCTTTGCGCTCTTTGTTTGCCGTAGCCGAAGCTTATCCGGAACTGAAGGCCAACACCAATTTTCTGCAGCTGCAGGCCGAGCTCACTGATACCGAAAGCAAAATTGCTTATTCCCGCCAGTTCTACAATGACACCGTGCAGAAGTTCAACACCAAGATCGAATTATTCCCCAACAACCTGGTGGCAGGCATACTGGGATTCGCCATGGTGGATTATTTCACCCTGCAAGGGGAACCCGATGCTCGTCAGGCTGTGAGGGTGGAGTTTTAAAGGAGATTCCAAGATGATAAAAAAAATGTCTTCCTGCCATTTACGAACCACAGTATTCGGCCTATTAATGGGGTTGTTCTTTTTCCTGGCCTTCATGACGCCGCCGGCTTTGGCAGATCGCTCTTTGACCATGGATCAGATCATCGTGGATGCCCAGGTCTTGCCGGATGCGTCCATGCAGGTGACGGAAAGGATCACGGTGGACTTTTCCGGGCAGTGGAACGGCTTTTATGTGAAGATCCCCCAGGGGGATACCCCCATCACCGATGTGCAGGTGAGCGAAAACGGCCAACTTTATACCTATAATTCCGGTACCGAATACGGACCGCCGGATACCTTCCTGATCAAACGCGAAGGCGGTAATATTCTCGTTGACTGGAGCATCAATGCTAAAGATCAGGTGCGCACCTTCGATTTAACTTACCGGGTGGTGAATGCGGTCAAGATCCATCCTGATGTGGCGGAGCTTTACCGCAAATTTATTGGTGAAGCCAATGGCAATCCGATCTCCAATGTCCAGGTTAATCTGACCCTGCCGCCGGGGGCGGAAAAATTCAAAAAGGGGGAAGACATCCGCATCTGGGGACATGGCCCTTTAAACGGGGAAGTCGAATTTACCGGCTCTAATGGGGTCGTCCTCAAAGTCAAAAACCTGTCACCCTATACTTTCATGGAAGGCCGGGTGGTTATGCCTGCCAGTCTGTTTGCGGGTGCGCCGGCGGCAGCCTATACTGCTCAGCCGGCTCTGGCCAAGATTTTAGCAGAGGAACAGGGCTGGGCCGACCAGGCCAATAAAGAACGGATGATGGCCAGAGCGGAGACCGGTGCCGGAGCAGGTATCGTAGCGGCGGCGCTGGCAAGTGTCTTTATGCTGTGGCGCAGGTACGGACGCAAACATCGCACCGTTTTTGACGGTGATTATTACCGGGATTTGCCCGCTTATTACAGTCCGGCGGAATTGAGTGTGCTATGGAATTTCAAAGCCATGAACGCCAATGATATTACTGCTACCATCATGGATCTGGCCCGGCGGCAATTTCTTTTCTTAGAGGAAGATACCGTACAGGTACGGAAACTGCTGGGGAGCAAAGAAGTTACCACTTTCCGGCTCAGTTTCATGCCGACCCCGGAACCGGCGGCGCTGCGCAAACCGGAAGAAGCAGTCCTCAAGCCTCACGAAGCAGAACTTATCGATTATCTGAAAAACGATATCGGCGGTGGTAAGGATTATATCTATTTGACCGACATAGAAGAATACGCTAAAAAAAACGGCCGGGAATTTCATGCCTTCTGGAGCGGCTGGACTTCCGCTATCATCACCAAATGCGAAGGATACAACTTCTTTGACAGCAGTGGTAAAATGTCGCTCTTAACTGTTTTAGGCGGCGTCGCCCTCTTTGTCGCAGGTTTCGTCCTGGCAGCCAGGATCGGAACTATTGGCTGGGCCATGATCATTGCCGGCATTATTATTTTCTTGGTGCCGCGTTTTTTCAAACGACGCTCGGTGACCGGTCAAGAAGACTATGTGCGCTGGTCAGCTTTTAAAAAATTCCTGGAACATTTCTCGGAAATGCAGCGCCACGAAATCCCCAGCCTGATCATCTGGGAGCATTATCTGGTCTATGCAGTCACGCTGGGAGTAGCTAAAGAAGTTATCCGGCAGCTGGAAGTGGTCTTCCCTAATATGCAGGATGGAGATTATCGCTTTGGCTATGGATGGATGATGTATGGGAACTATCATTCCGGCATGAATGTCCTGACCAATTCCTTCGATTCAATCGGCAATTCTTTCGAGCGTTCTTTGGCATCAGCTAAAAAAGCAGTCAGCAAGTCTTCCTCCGGTTCCGGCGGAGGCGGTGGTTTCTCCGGCGGAGGCGGCGGTGGAGGTGGCGGCGGCAGCTATGGAGGACGATGAGAACACAACACAGGAGGAAAAAATGATTTGTCCCAATTGCGGTGCTGATTCTGATAAAAGTGTCAAATTCTGTGTCCATTGCGGCAGCCCACAGGTGCAATCCGCAACGAACCAAGCGCCAGAACCTGAAACAGTGGAAAGGGAACCGGTCGGTAATAATGCCCTGATCGGCTATTCAGAGCGGATCAATGACCCGGCTTTTGCCAGCTATCAACGTCAAGCCACCGCCTGGTCCTTTCTATTTGCAGGAATTCTTGCCGTTATCGTGATCGTTAGTTTTTACATTTATGGAGAAAAAAGTTCTGAAATGGATAATCCCCAGGCCCTTTACATCGGACTGGGAATTGGGGGCATGTTCCTGGCCATCGCTGTATTGTCGACCATTAGCCGAATGAGGGTCAAGCAGTGGGATGGGGTGGTCATAGATAAAAAAAAGGAGAAAAAGACGCGGCGCAACAAAGGCTCGGACGGTCGGTACTATCCGGAACGATACACTTTATACACGGTAGTTTTTAAAACCGACCGGGGTAAGATCCTAAACAGATCGGTGGATAATGATGATACCGTTTTTAATTATTTTCAGATAGGTGATCTGGTGCGTCAGCATAAAGGGCTGGGAACCCTGGAAAAATACGATAAATCAAGGGACAGCATCATATTTTGCAATGCCTGCTCTACCTTAAACGACATCAATGATGACAAGTGCGCTCGCTGTTCCTGCCCGTTGCTGAAATAGCCTTAGAGATTTTATGCTTTTTTGTTATTGCTGGGCGCATTTATAAATGAGCTGGTCCGTTTGGCGCGACAAGGGGTATACATGAAAAGAAGTTGCATCAAAGTCATCTCAGACAGCGGATTGTCCCTCGCATCGCTATTATCTATGAAACCTGTTCGCAAACATAGAGCCGAAGCATCCTGGATATCCTAACCATGTCAGGGGGCGTTTATCTTGACACGCTTTGACGGGAGACGGCCGGTTGGTTCCCGCTTGATGGTCGAAATCACCAGGTACGTCCACATGATTCGTCCTGATTACACTTGATTGCATGATTATATTTGGAGTGTCACAGATGCTGAGGAGAATGCTCCGGGAAATAATTGGTGTGAGCGTGGGAGTGGTTTTAACCGCTCTGGGGCTGGACATGTTTCTGATACCGAACAAAATAGTGGCCGGAGGGGTAAGCGGCATTGCCACCATTTTGTATTACCTGATTAATGTACCGGTGGGGGTGGCCATGCTTTTCCTGAACGTGCCGCTTTTTGTTGCAGGTATCTACCGTCTGGGGCTGCGATTCGGGTTTCGTTCACTCTACGGCACTGTGGCCCTCTCTGTTGCTGTTGACGCCCTTGCCCCTTTCCTGCCGGTCCCCACACAGGATATATTGCTGGCCGGCCTTTTCGGGGGAGTGCTGGTGGGACTAGGTCTGGGACTGGTCTTCCGGTATAACGGGACCACCGGGGGAACCGATCTCGCCGCCGCGGTGCTGCGGACCTATACCGGGGCGAACATCGGTCAGATGCTTTTCCTGGTAGACGCCACAGTTGTACTCGCGGCGGGGATTGTTTTTCAATCAGCCGAGCTGGCGATGTACGCGCTGATTACCATTTTTGTGACCTCCTGGATGATCGACCTGGTACAGGAGGGCTTCAGCTATAGCAAGGCTTTTTTAATCATTTCCGACCAGCCGGCAGAGATAGCGGCAACTATTGTCAGAGGGCTGAACAGGGGCGCCACCGCGTGGCCGGCCAGGGGTGTCTACACCGGAACAGAGAGGGAGATCATCCTTGCGGTGGTAAACCGGTCTGAAGTAACCTACTTAAAAGAGATTGTTTATGGGGCCGACCCTCGCGCCTTCGTGGTCCTCACTGACGTACATGAAGTGCTGGGAGAAGGATTTAAAGAATATAAGTAGGGCGGGAGATAGGTGTGTACCCATTCCGTTTACCGGCTGAAGCCGCACCTGCAATTGGGACAATTTCGGTCTTAGATCGGGCTGCTTCCCCATGCCTCCGCGGCATTTTTTTATTTATCTCCTTTTTTTAGGAAGGAATATAGCCCGTTATGTCGAAGATAAATTGAATTCGCTGTTTGATGTCTAATCAGCTAATAATGACCAGAACGAACACACGAGATATGAGGTGCTCTGTTTGATCCTGTTGCAAAACGTCACCAAGACTTATGACAATGGCGCGAAAGCGCTCATAGATGTCACCGTGAAGATCAAAAAAAGCGAATTTGTATTCCTGGTTGGGCCAAGCGGCGCCGGCAAGTCAACGCTGACCAAACTATTGTACCGGGAAGAGGTGCCAAGCCGTGGCCAGGTTATCCTCGACGGAAAAAACGTAGTCCGCATGCGTCCCTGGGAAGTTCCTTACCTGCGGCGCAAAATCGGCATGGTTTTTCAGGATTTCCGCCTGCTTCCCCAAAAAACAGTTACTGAAAATGTATCTTTTGCTCTGGATGTTATCGGCGCCTCGAACAAAGAGATTAGGCGGGCCGTGCCCGCAGTGTTGAACATGGTAGGGCTTAGTGAAAAGGCGGATGTTTTTCCGGAACACCTGTCAGGGGGCGAACAGCAGCGGGTGTGCGTGGCACGGGCCATTGTAAACAATCCGGTACTGCTCATCGCCGATGAACCCACCGGCAACCTGGACCCGGAGACCTCCTGGGAGCTGATGAGACTGTTTATGGCCATTAACCGGCGCGGTACGTCTATTATCATGGCCACTCATGCCTGGGATATCGTTGACGGGATGAAAAAGCGCGTAATCGAGATGGCTAACGGAAGGATTGTGCGGGACGAGGAAGAGGGAGCGTACCGCAATGAGGCTTAAGACCATCCAGTATTATTTCCGGGAGGCCTTCCTGTCTGTGATCAGGAACAGCTGGATTTCAGTGGCGTCAATCGGTGTTGTTGCTGTTTCGCTGCTGATTCTGGGCAGTTCCCTCCTGCTGGTGATGAACGCCAACTACATCGCGGCTAACCTGGAGTCAAGCCTGGAAATCAGCGCGTTCTTTAAAGAGGAGACAACGCCGGACGAGATGCAGGATCTGGAAAGTGTGCTGGCGGAAAGGCCTGAAGTGGCATCGGTGGTTTTTGTATCTAAAGAGCAGGCGCTGGAGGAAATGAAGGAAAATCTCGATGCCCAGGAGGATATCCTGGCCGGCCTGGAAGAGAAAAACCCGCTGCCCAACGCTTTAAGGATTAAGACTGCTACTGCTGAACAGGTGGCGCCCCTGTCCGCTGAGTTGGAGACTTACGAGCAATTTGACGAAGTGCGCTACGGCCAGGGTGTTGTAGAAAAAATGATGGCCTTATCCAGGCTGGTCCGAGTAGCCGGGTTGATCACCATGGTGCTGCTGGGGGTAGCGGCAATTTTCCTTATTGCCACTACTATCCGCCTTTCAGTTTATGCCCGGCGCAAAGAGATCGGCATCATGAAATTCCTGGGGGCGACCAACTTATTTGTACAGTTCCCCTTCATTCTGGAAGGGATGATCCTGGGGCTAGTTGGCTCATTGATAGCGATTGCAATTGTCTATTTTGGATATATATCGATTATTGACAATATCCAGCTATCACTTCCTTTTATGCGACTGGTCACCGACAAGGCTTTAATCAAACCCCTGATGGGACTACTGTTGTTAATCGGTCTGGTCATCGGGGCGGCCGGCAGTTTGATCAGCATGCGCAGGTTTTTAAAGGCTTAACGGGCTTTTTGGAGCTTAAACATTATAAGATAAATACCGGATTCGAGGGGGGAGTTTTTTGAAAACCGGCTTTGTTAAAAGGAAAGTGCTTGTCTTGGTCGTGCTGTTTTTGTTTTCACTGGGCACCCTGGGCGTAGCATATGGCGATGAAATGGAGGAACGGCTGGCAGAAACCAGGGTGCGGCTCAGTGAAGTGAGAAATGAAGCCGACCAGACCCGGGGTGAAATCAGTGATTATACCAGCGAGGTCGCGTATTATAACGGGTTAATCAGTGAGAAAGCTGTTCAGCTGGAAGGGCTGCAGGAAAGCCTGGACATCACCAGGGAGAAGCTGCGCCTGAACGAGGCTGAACTGGAAGAGGTCAGGATTCAGCTGGATAAAAACACCGAGATATTGAATAAGAGAGTGCGCGGTATTTACCAGGTGGGCAATGTCAGCTATCTGGAGGTGCTTTTTGAAGCCAGTGATTTCAATGACTTTGTCAATCGCTTCGAAATGTTGAAACGGGTGGTCCAGCAGGATTCAGAGACAATTTCCCAGATCAGAGCTGACCGCCAGCGGCTGGATCAAAAAAAGGCGGAAATCGAGGAGCAGCAGCAAGCCATAACGGACTTGATCAGCCAGCAGGAAGCCGCCCGCAATGAGCTTAACCGCAAAAAAGAAGAGAGAAACGCCCTGCTCAAAGAGGCCGAGAACAACCTCTGGGATATTGAGGCTGAAGCTGCCCGACTGGAGGAACAGGAACAGCAGATTTTGCGCGAAATTGCCCGCATGCGGGTCAGTAGCCGGCCTGCCTCAACCGGCGGCTTTGCCTGGCCGGTGCCCGGCTATTATGATATCTCCTCTGTATTTGGCTGGCGTGCGCACCCCATCCTGGGAACAAGCCGCATGCACAACGGGATTGACATACCGGCGGACTACGGCGCCACCGTCGTGGCGGTCCAGGACGGCACGGTTATTGACGTTAGTTACATGAGCGGCTACGGCAATGTTGTAATGATTGACCACGGCGGCGGTTTGACCACACTTTATTCCCACTTGAACGCCCAGTTGGTCTACACAGGGCAGGAAGTCTCTCAAGGAGATGCCATCGCCGAGGTTGGCAGCTCCGGCCTTTCGACCGGGCCGCACCTTGATTTTTCGGTGAGAGTGTATGGTGAACCGGTCGACCCGATGGGTTATCTCTAACCATTAAACCAGCTCATATTAATCGAGCAATATCTGATATACTGTTGGCAGGGAACTGCCGGCGGTATTTTTTTTAAAATAAAACTGGTAAATTATTATATTGGACATGTTTACCATCTTGATGTAGTATAATAACGTATCTAAATAAAGTGCAGGTGCTAGTAACTTGGGTTACAATAAATTTGAAAACAGTTCCGGCGACAGGCGCCTCAAAATCCTGGCGGTTTTCATAATTGCCGTGTTCATTATTATGGGTGTATTTGTGGCCAGCAATTACAAGCATGTCAGCAACCTGGTCAAGATAGTGGCGATTATCAGGACTCAGTACCTGCAGCCGGTAAGTTCAGACCAGATGATTGACGGGGC
The DNA here is from genome assembly GCA_028709235.1 of Desulfotomaculaceae bacterium. Taxonomy (GTDB): domain Bacteria; phylum Bacillota; class Desulfotomaculia; order Desulfotomaculales; family Pelotomaculaceae; genus Syntrophopropionicum. The sequence continues at coordinate 31,083 of JAQVXL010000004.1, read as the reverse complement.
CATAAAAGGGATTGTTGATTCACTAAACGATCCCTATTCAGTCTACTTGGAACCTAAGACCTTTGCCATGCTGCAGGAACAAATAAAAGGTTCTTTTGGCGGCTTGGGCATTCTCGTGGGCGTAAAGGATATGAGCCTGACGGTGGTCCGCGCTTACCAGGGGACACCGGCTGCCAGAGCGGGTATTGAAGCCGGAGACCTAATCGTAAAGATTGACGACACCGACGTCAGGGGCATCGACCTGGAAACAGCCATAAACTTGATGAGAGGCCCGGTGGGGTCGAATATCAGCCTTACCGTTGACAGGCAGGGAAGTATGCTGCAGTTTCCCAATATAGCCAGGGAAGAGATCAGCGTGCCCACAGTGGAAGGGCGGGTAATTGACAACTCAGATATTGGCTACATAATGATCGGCCAGTTTACGGAGCGGACGCCGGAAGAGATGAAAGCGGTTCTGGCAAATTTGCAGAGCAGCAAAATAAAAGGTTTGGTTCTGGACCTCCGAGATAACCCCGGTGGTGAGCTGACTTCCGCAGTAAACGTAGCCAAGCATTTTGTTCCCAAAGGTCCTATAGTATATATTGATTACCGCACCGGCAGGGATCAGGAGTTTCCCTCCGAGGGGCAGACAATCAACTTGCCCCTGGTGGTTTTAATCAACGAAGGCAGCGCCAGCGCCGCTGAGATACTGGCCGGGGCGGTAAAGGACACCGGCGCGGGGACCCTGGTAGGGACAAAAACTTTTGGTAAAGGCGTTGTCCAGACTCTGTTCCAACTGGACAACGGGGCGGGACTTAAGCTTACGACAGCCAGGTACCTGACTCCGAATAAGAACGATATCAACCTGAAAGGGATTGAGCCGGATGTGCCTGTGCCGGCTCAGGAACCTCCCCTCGACCCGCAGTTGGACCGGGCAGTTGAAATTATGAGGCAGAAGATAGCAGGATGACTTAACTGCCGCGGGATAAACTCCTGCGGCTTCTTTACATGGTACAAGGTGAAGGTTCTCTCGTACCGAAATTGTATACACAGAGGAAACGCACCAATATATTAACCTTGTTTAAACGAGGTGAAGCGTTTTGTTCCCCTTGCTTGAGTTAACCCCATTAATTTTGCAAGCTTTTCTGCAGACCTTTTTTAACCCTGCCTACCTTTTTTTATTCCTGGTTGTGTGCGCCATAATCGCCATTCAGTATAACCGGATGGAAAAGATGAGGGAGAATTTTTTCGGAGCCAGAGCCGGGCGCTCGAAGAAAGATTTTATAACGGCTGTCGGCTACGGGCTGCTGGGCGGCTTGCTGGCCAGCTTCCTGGCTATATTCATTGGCCTCACTGTTTCCGGTGAGCTTTACTACCTGTGGCCGGTAGCAATCCTGTTAATGATGCTTAATATCCGTTTTATATGCTTCGCTTACGCAGGGGGTATCCTGGCCCTGTCCAATCTAATTCTAGGTTTCCCACAGATTAATGTTTCTCAGATTCTGGCCCTGGTGGCTGTATTGCATATGGTCGAGAGTTTCCTGATTCTTGTCTGCGGGCATCTGGGAGCGGTGCCGGCTTATATCAAGGGGCCGGAGGGGAAAATTATCGGCGGTTTTACCCTGCAGAGGTTCTGGCCCATTCCGATCGTGGTGCTGGCTGTTATAAGCGGGGGTATGGTGGAGGGCGGTGTCGAGATGCCTGGCTGGTGGCCTCTGATTTTGCCTGGTGTAGCGGGAGATCCGCAAAATCTCACTTTTGCCATGCTGCCGCTGTTGGCCGGGCTGGGTTACGGTGACATCGCCATTGCCAGGAGTCCTGCCGAAAAAAGCCGGCTTTCTTCAATTTTTCTGGGCTTGTACAGCCTGATCCTGCTGGCGCTGGCTATGCTGGCCGGGCATAGCCGGGCGGTGGCGCTGCTGGCGGCGGTTTTCTCGCCTCTCGGGCACGAGGCCGTCATCGCTGTCGGCAAATGGCTCGAATTAAAGGGAAAACCGCTTTATGTTCCAGCTGAGGAGGGGATGAGGATCATGGACGTGCTGCCGGATGGTCCGTTCTGGCGGGTGGGCCTGCGCCCTGGGGACATAATTACAGCGGTAAACGGGGTCGGGTTTGCCGACAAGACTGAATTTTACAACCTGCTGCAGTCCTCCTTTCTGCCTGCGAATGTTGATTATATAAGCCGCTCTGCCGGTATAGCCAAAAACACTGTCGTCAAGCCGCCCGAGCCTGGGAAACCCTGGGGAGTGGCGCCGGTGCCGGAAAGCAGCGAGAGCAGGTATGTGGAACTACTCACGATCGGTCCCCTGGGACGGTGGATGAAAAAACTATGGGGCAAGAATCCGTGTTGACTATTTTAGTTGGCGGGGGATATAATCATGCCGGAAGCTAGGGGGTTAGCGTTTTGAACAAGGTGCCATACAGCACGGAGCACGATTTAAGCTGCATAGGAAGCCTGGATGAATTGAAAGAAATGGCTTTGTCCTGCCGCCGCTGCGGACTGCGGGAAGAATGTTCCGGTGTGGTGTTCGGTGAGGGAAATCCGGTGGCCAGGCTGATGCTGATTGGTGAGGGACCTGGCGCCGAAGAAGACCGGCAGGGCCGGCCTTTCGCCGGCAAGGCCGGGCAGCTTTTGGACCAGATCCTGGGGGCAATTGGCCTGGAAAGGTTTGAGCACACCTATATAGCCAATGTGGTAAAATGCCGCCCGCCCGGAAACAGAGTGCCGCGCCCGGAAGAAGCCAGGCAGTGTCTGCCCTGGTTGTACCGGCAGATTGAATTGCTTTCTCCGGCGCTGATCGTCCTCCTGGGGGGAACCGCGCTGCAAAACCTGGTTGATCCCCAGGCCAGGATTACCAGAGCAAGAGGGCAGTGGCTGCAAAGCAAGAGTGGCATAAAAATTATGCCTACCTATCATCCCGCCGCGCTGCTGCGGGATCCGGGCAAGAAACGCCCTGTCTGGGAGGACTTTCAAAAGGTCAGGGACGAGTTCCTCCTGCTCCATCTATAATCTTCAGGTTCTTTGACCAGCCCAGCCATCACCGGAGTATTGTGGATATAGCGTATTACACTAAATAAATAGGCATCGTTTTCAACAACCTTATTCTTATACCGGTCCTGAAATAGATGCCCCACCCTTGACAATAGGTAACAAACGACAGCTAAGGGGGTAATCGTGTCATCGGGATCAGACCAAAGCAAATCCCGCCGGATTAAAATGGAAATAGGCTGTGTATGGACGACTATGGTGCGGTTTTACTATACCCTATACCGCGCAAGTTGAGCCGGGATTATATAAGGAGGGGTTGGCATGGGTAAAAAAGCTGTTCGAAATCTCGGGGTATTTATCTCCATTGTTATTATCAGCGGGTGGCTAGGGGTTCTGATTGATTCTGTCCTCACCGGGCAGCCCGAAGGGGATACCCTCGGTATGGGGCTATGGCTGGTATTGCCTCTGCTGACTGCCCTGGTAATCATTCTATTTTCACGGCTAAGTTGGAGAGAGCTTGGTTTAAAGCCGAATTTTAAAGGAAATATAAAATGGTACCTGGCTTCGATTTTAATTTTTCCTGTCGTAACCGCAATTGTTTTGCTAATTGGAACTGCCGCGAATTGGATAGACTTGTCCGCATTTAATCTCAAACCTTTTATTTTGGCGTTTGGCAGTACTCTGTTCATTAATTTTATTATAGATATCTTTGAAGAGACTGCCTGGCGTGGTTATCTGACTTCACAACTTCTCAAACTCAATCTTAATGACTGGAAGCTATATCTCATCGTTGGCTGTGTGTGGACAGCATGGCATATTCCATATTATCTGGTTTTTTTGCCGGAGGTAGATTTGCAAGCGGTAATGCCGGTCAGTCGGGCTGTCTATGTCGTTGTTGCTTTTACTACCTTCTTAAGCTGGACGGTGATGTTTACCGAGCTTTTCAGGGTAACAAAGTCAGTTTGGCCATGTGTTATATTGCACACGGTGGAGGATTCACTTATAAATCTGATAGTTATATCAGGTTATATCAGCATCGCAGCCGGTAAAGAGATTCTGGTATCCCCAATCAATGGAATCATTGCTTCAATCCTGTATTTAGCTGTTGGACTGGTAATAAGAGCCTATAGAATAAACTCTTGTAAAATACGATCAGACCAAATCCTCTTTAGTAAGGTTTAAGAGTGTTCATGATTAGGGATAACGAGCAATCATGACAAGCGGTCCATGGGGAAGGCGAATTGATATCTAAAAGCTGTATGGCACTTTGAAACTGGAGACCTTGTATATTTTGATGGCCGAGATATAGTCATAAAATACGATGTGGCCGAGTAATCTGATTATTTTTATTAAATGGAGGTAATAAGAATGAGAATTTGCAGCCGTTGTCAATCGGAAATGATTGAGGGGTTTGATGTTAAGGTTGAAATGGCAGGGTACGGTATTAAAATTTCTAAAGGTACTGGCATCCTGGCCAAAAGGGTAGAAAAGCCTAAAGTTGCAATCTGTCCTAAATGCGGTGAAATCTCTTTGTATGTTGAAAACTTAGACGAAATTTCATGAGAATGGGGGCTTACAATCCTGGCTGCGTAATTGGGCCTGATAAAAGCCAAATTGCCCGGTTCGCCGAAATGTATCTTGACCGCAGTGAATTTACCGTTAAAATCGATTTCCCCGATGCCTGCTTTTCTAACCAGCTTTTCCAGCTTATCCAGCATGCTTAAGCCCGGTTTAGCCCTGAAGTTGGTGAAATAGACAGCTTTCCTCTTCATGATGCTTACCGCCTTTGTATGATATTTGACCTTTATGATCTTTAAAGGCCATCATTATCTTCATCCAGCCCCTTGGGGGGACTGTTTCCTTTTGGAAAATTATGTTATGGGGACAGTCCCCTTAGAACTGAAGCAAGAGAACCGTTCCCCTGCTTCACCCCTTCATGTAGTCCGACATGCGGCAGGCGCCTTTTGCCCCGCAGGCGCGGATAAGGGGTTCTGTTTCTTCTGTAATGCCGCCCAGGGCATAAACCGGTACGGATACAGCTTCACAAACCTCTTTAAGAAAAGCAAGACCTCTCGGCGGCAAACCTTTTTTGCAGTCGGTAGCGAATACATGGCCTGCCATCAGATAATCTGCTCCTAAACTCTGCGCTCTTCTTGCTTCATCAACAGAATGAACAGAAGAACCAATGATTGTAAAATCTGAAAGATTTTCTGTCCACTGCTCCAACAGCGGCAATGGCAGATGAATTGCCGTACATCCCAAGCGCCGTGCCATTGCCACATGAGTGTGCAGCACGCACGGTATTCGATGAGCTTGACCTAAAGCCAATACTTCCCTGGCCAATAGGCCATACTCTGACTCCGGCAAATCCTTTTCGCGCAGGACGATCATATCGACTTGCTTGATAATTCGTTCCAATTGCTCTAAAAATGGCCTTTCGCAGAGATTGCGGTTGGTGATGACAATACGCTTAAACATAGACATAATCGTTCATAACGGGCTGTAAACCACGAGCGCGGATAGCCGCAGCCACTTCCTCCACATTCCGGTTATCTGCAATTTCAAACTGATCGTCGCCCTGCTCACTTTTATCGCCGTAACTGCCAATACCGGTGCTGACTCCGGCAGAAATTTTGGTAGCCGCCAGTCCAATGACATGATCCCTGAAGTCAGCACGTTCTCTGGTGGAGATCGTCATACCGGCAAAAGGCATAAAAAGTCTGTACGCCGTCATCACTTGGAGGAGCTGGCGCTCGTGTACATCCCTGGGATTGATTTTATCATTGTTGATAATCGGACGCAGTCGCGGGCAGGAAAAGGAGATTTCGGCATGGGGATATTTTCGTTGCAGCAGGTACGCGTGCATACCTGTGGCAAGCGCGTCCTTGCGGAAATCGTCTAATCCCAGCAGAGCTGCAAAAGCTACGCCACGCATACCGCCTTTCAGCGCCCGTTCCTGGGCATTCAGGCGATAAGGAAATACCCGTTTACGCCCGGCAAGATGAAGTGTTTCGTATTTGTCGGAATTATAGGTTTCCTGAAATACAGTTACATAATCTACACCGCAGGAATGTAAATAAGCATATTCGTCGGAGTTCATGGGGTAAACTTCAACGCCGATCATCTTGAAATATTTCCGTGCCAGCTTGCAAGCCTCTCCAATATACGTCACATCAGACATTTTCCGGCTCTCACCGGTTAGAATCAGGATCTCCTCCAGGCCTGTTTTGGCGATAGCGGCCATCTCGCGTTCCATGCCGGCTGCATCCAATTTTGCTCTGCGAATTCGGTTGTGACGATTAAACCCGCAATATATGCAGTAGTTTTCACAGTAATTGGAAATGTAAAGCGGGGTAAAGAGATATACGCTGTTGCCAAAGTGCTTTCTGGTCTCCGCATGGGCTTTCTGGGCCATTTCTTCCAGAAACGGCTCTGCGGCAGGCGAAAGCAAGGCTTTGAGTTCTTCCGGTCCCCGGTTGTCCTTGTCCAAAGCTCGTCTGACATGCGCCGCTGTGCAGGAATCGTAATCATAAGTTGCCAGCGTCTGCAAAATTTCATCCATCACATGGGAATCGGCCAGCACCTCCATGCCCTCCATGTATTCCATGTGACTTGTTCTTTTTCCCTTGGGAATATCCACAGTGGTAATCCTCCTAATCCGCCAAAAATCCTGTCAGAGGGGAAGAGGCTGCGCCGCCCTTATCCAACACACGGCCCAAGCCTGACAAATAGGCGCCCCTGCCTGCTTCAATGGCGTTTTTAAAAGCCGCTGCCATTGCGGGAATGTCTCCGGCGGTAGCTATGGCTGTATTGGCCATAACGGCGGCAACGCCCATTTCCATGGCTTCGCAAGCCTGGGAAGGCCGGCCGATACCTGCATCTACAATAATTGGCAGGTCTATTTCATCCAGCAAAATCTGAATGAACTCTTTGGTGCAAAGTCCCTTGTTAGAACCAATCGGCGCTCCCAGGGGCATAATCGCCGAAGCGCCGGCATTTGCTAAATCTCTGGCAACATTCAGATCGGGATACATATAAGGAAGCACAACAAAGCCTTCCTTAGCCAGCTGTTCCGTCGCCTTGATAGTTTCCGCGTTGTCAGGCAGCAAATATTTGGAGTCCCGGATAACCTCAATCTTTACAAAATCTCCGCAGCCGATTTCTCTGGCTAACCGGGCAATGCGTACCGCCTCCCGGGCATTTCTGGCGCCGGATGTGTTCGGCAAAACCGTCACACCCTCGGTTATGTAATCCATGATATTTTCTTCTCCGGCAGTATTGGCACGCCGTAAGGCTAATGTAATAATCTGCGCGCCGGCATGCTCTATAGCCGCACGAATCAGTTGCAAATTGTATTTTCCCGAACCTAAAATAAACCGGGAGGTAAAGGTGTGTCCACCAATGACCAGCACATCTTCTTTTAGCATAATCTTATTTCCTTTCTCATCGATATTATTTTTAATCTGCCTGTACAATCAGACGAATTACCTGATTGGCTTGGTGGCCTGCACAAATACCGACTCTTGCTGCCATAAGACCGGTTCCATCCTGCACATCAGTCCGGCCATCGCCGCACAGATAAAGCCGGCTGCCGGCTTTCCGGGTCTGAATCGCATTGGCATCGCCAAATCCAGCCATACCGTTGCCTGACACGACTACCGTACCGGGGCATTGCTCCAGCAGTGTATTGATCAGCATGGCCTTTTGCTCGGCGGCATCAAAGGCTTCGCAGACAATCCGCTGCCGTGCAAAAAGGCTTGACACATTTTCCGGCGTCACCCGCACGGTATCCACACAAAGCGTCAGATAGGGATTGATTTCCAGTAATCTCTCGGCAAGAGCCTCTGTTTTCAGCTTTCCTAAATGCCTTATGTCGTACTCCTGACGGTTCAGATTGCTGATATCCACTTTGTCAAAGTCAACTAAATGCAGTTTACCAATACTGCTTCGGGCTAACATCACTGCAATATGCGAGCCAAGCCCACCAAGACCGGCGATAGCAACCTCGGATGACTGCAATTTTTCGTACAATGCCACGGGAAACCGGCCGTTCCAGCTCTCTTTCATAGCTTCTTTTGTGGGGAGCACTCTCAACCGCCTCCTACAAACTGTACAACTTCCAAAGTATCTTCTTGCTGCAAAACTGTCTTATCGTAATCATTTTTGGGTACGATGCTGCCGTTTTTCTCTACGGCAATTCGTTCCGGGTTGTAGCCTGCTTGCTTCAAGTAGTCCAAGAGCATCATTCCGGCGGCAACTGTTTGCTCCTGTCCGTTAACTATCATCCTGCACCCACCTCCTGTTCGAAGCAGGGGGACGGTTCTCTTGCTTCACTGCCCCTGCTTCGCTGTCTTTATACTGTCAGCACTAAGAGCGTTGCTGCTATTCATAGATTTGATGAGAAAATAAGTTTTAATCTATAGACTGTGCCCTTTATGGGCATGGGGTTAGTGTAACAAAAAAGCACACGAAGAAAATTACACCCGCGGTGGTGTACCCCTTCGTGTGCTTTTAACGTCACACTCTAACTATATAATATACGTATCTGCATAGTATTTGTCAAGTATTTACGAAAATTCCAGAGCCAGTTAAGATTATAACTGAGAAGAATGGCGCACAGCCATATAAGCCTGACAATTGTGCGCCGCTGCAAGCGGGACAAAGAATTTCCAGGTGTTCTTATTTGGTCTTCCCCGGGTTAAGGCTATGTTAATCTCACGTTGCAAAAGAACAGCGTGTTATAAGGCTATGTACTCATCCGGTGCAGAGGGGTTCTTTTTGGGAACTGTCTGAACCGGCGGGGATATCATCTGCAATGTCAAATTCGGCCAGTTCCGGCCAGGCGTGCATACCTTCTTTCCTGGCCTGCTCCAGCAGCGCCATGTAGCGCCTCTCGGTCGAGTTGATCTTAAAAATAATATACCCATCCAGATCGCTGTCGATAAAGTTTATCTCTTTGAGGGCCAGCTGCCATTCGCGCCGCGCGCTTTCAACCTCTTTTACCAGGTCCGGGGTGGCGGGGGCGTCATTCATTTCCTTGAACCTGAATATTTCGGACTGCGCCAAGGCTTTGATAGTTGACATGATATTCATAAAATAATCACCTCGTTACTATTATAAATACTCTGTTTGGAAAATAAAAGGTTTCATTACAAATAATAACAAAAGATGTCAGGTTTTTCGTTCGACTTTTCCCTCAATATTTAGACAGCTTTCCAGACATAATAAAGGCAGACTGATGAATGGGGTTGAAAGTCTTGAATGAAACAAGCAAGGTTCACGCATTAATACTTCTCCTTATAATTATTATCAGCATACCTTTTTTATGCGGGTGCGCCAGGAAAACGCAGCCTCAGCGAAAACCTGTTAATAGCGGCGGCCAGGAAATCAAAATAGCTGTAAGTTTTGCCGATATGGAAAGGGACGGCAACCAGATTATCAAAAACACTATGTCGGCCAGACAGGGTGGCGGTCAGGAGCAGGGACAGCAGAACGGGCAGCAGGACGAACAGCAGAACCAACAACAGGGAGGGCAGCAGAGCGGGCAAGGCCAGCAGGCCGGCCAGGATGTTGTGCCTGTTCAGACGGGTCAGAACGGTGAACAGAACAGGCAGGGCCAGCAGAGCACTCAACAAGGTGGAGCGCAAAGCGGCCAGCAAAAGGTGAATATCACCTGGTTGGATGCTAAAAACGATCCCGCCCAGCAGGAAAAAGACATTGACCAGCTTTTAAGCCAGGATGTCAAGGCGGTAATCCTGCAGCTGGTGGATCCCGCCGCGGGTTCTAGAATAGTCCGCCGGCTGGCCCAGGCCAATATAAAAGTCATTGCGCTGGAAACACTTCCGGTCGATGCGCCTGTTGACGGTTATATAACGACCGACCATGACAGAACAGGGGAACTACAGGCCCGCTATCTGCTCAGCGCGGCCCAGGGGCGCGCTGCCCCATTGAAGACTGTGATACTCCAGGGCGATAAAAATGACCGGGTTTCATCTGATATCGCGGCTGCCATACTGCAGTACCTGAAGGGCCAGTCCGGGGTACAGGTTGTGCTGGTCAAGGACCATCCTCGGGGGGATCCGCAGATGGCCGCCTCAACACTGGAACAGGCTCTGGCCTCAACGAGTAACGGGATCGACGCTGTTGTCGCTACGGACAGCCGCATGGTTGCCGCCGCTGCAGACCTGTTGAAGAACCGTGGATTAAGCGAGCGGGTGATCACCATAGGTGTCGGCGCGGATCAAAAGTCATCGCAGGTCCTGGCGGCGGGGGACCACGATGCGGAAGTTGACGTTATGCCCGAATTGATCGCGCAGTACGCCTATGACGCGGCGGTAAGTCTGGCTGCCACCGGATACTGGCAGAATGACAGCCGGGTCAGGAACGGGGATTTTGATGTGCCTGCCAAAATAACACCGGTGCGTTTGATTACCAGGAGCGAGGCTTACCTGCTGGATCAGCGCTGGAGCCAGATCCAGGGGCAGAATCAAAGCCAGGAAAACAACCAGCAGGACGGCCAGCAAAGCGGCCAGCAAAACAGCCAGCAGGGTGGCCAAAATAATCAATCAGGCGGTCAGAATCAGGGCAGCGGAAACGGCAGCGCCGGCAGCAACGGCAAAAAAACCACGCTGAAGGTTACTACTCAGGACGGAAAGACGGTGGAAGTGCAGATAAACGGTGAGATTAAAAAAATTGAAACGATTGACGACGGTGGGGGAGCCGGCGACAAGGCAGGCAGCGCCGGGCAGGAAAACGGTCAGGGGTCAGGCGGCCAGGACAGCAGTTAGACTATGTTATTTATAATAGAGAGAACTCGATTATCAGCCGGGTTCTCTCTTAATATTTTAGAGGCACATTTAAACGGGGTTCAAAACAGAACATACTTTTGAGGGATAGCTCCTTATGATATACTAATTGTTGTAGTGAAGAATCTGAAGGGTGAAACCCATGCGAAAATTCAAGATTGAATCCGAATATATTCCCAAAGGGGACCAGCCTGAAGCTATCACAGCCCTTGTGGAAGGGCTGAATAACGGCCAGCAGGGCCAGGTTTTGCTTGGCGCCACCGGCACCGGCAAGACTTTTACAATGGCTCATGTGATCCAGGCGCTCCAGCGGCCAACCCTGGTGCTGGCGCCGAACAAAACCCTTGCTGCCCAGCTTTGCGGCGAATTAAAGGAGTTTTTTCCCAACAACTCGGTTGAATATTTTGTCAGCTATTATGATTACTACCAGCCGGAAGCTTATATCCCCCATACCGACACATACATTGAGAAAGACTCCTCCATAAACGACGAGATCGACAAATTGCGTCACTCAGCCACCTGCGCCCTCTTTGAGCGCAGAGATGTAATCATCGTGGCCAGTGTTTCCTGTATATACGGGCTTGGCGATCCCGAACAGTACAGCGCCCTGGTCCTCTCCCTGCGCCGGGGGGAAAATTACGACCGTGATAGTGTTCTGCGCAAGCTGGTGAGCATCCAGTATGAACGTAACGACATCAGTTTTATCCGGGGCAAATTCAGAGTGAGAGGCGATGTGCTTGAGATTTTTCCGGTTTCGGCTTCGGAAAAAGCGATCCGGGTAGAATTTAACGGTGATGAAGTGGAAAGGATGCTGGAGTTTGACGTGCTCACGGGAGAGGTCCTGGGAGAGCGCAGCCACGTTTCTATTTTTCCGGCCAGTCACTATGCTACTTCCGGAGAAATAATGGAGCGCGCGATAACAACTATCGAGGCCGAGCTGGCAGAACGGCTGGCGGAGCTGCGGTCCGGGGAAAAGCTCCTGGAAGCGCAGCGCCTGGAGCAGCGAACCAATTTTGACCTGGAAATGATGCGCGAGATGGGTTTTTGCAGCGGCATTGAAAATTACTCGCGCCATTTAACCGGCAGGACGCCCGGGCAGCCCCCCTATACCCTGCTGGACTATTTTCCAAAGGATTTTATCATGTTTATTGATGAGTCTCACGTGGCCGTGCCCCAGGTAGGCGCCATGTACCAGGGTGACCGTTCCCGCAAGAAATCGCTGGTGGAACACGGTTTCAGGCTGCCGTCGGCATTTGACAACCGCCCCCTTACTTTCCAGGAATTCATCGAACGCCTGAACCAGGTGGTTTACCTTTCAGCGACACCGGGGGCTTACGAACTAAATAACTGCTCCCGGGTGGTAGAGCAGATTATCCGGCCCACCGGCCTGGTTGACCCGGAGATTTTCGTGCGCCCCTCCCAGGGCCAGATTGATGACCTGCTGGAGGAAATACGCCTGCGGGTGCGGCGTAGTGAGAGGGTTCTGGTGACCACCCTGACTAAAAAGATGGCCGAGGATCTGACGGACTACCTGCGTGAAATCGGCATCAAAGTGCGCTACCTGCACTCGGATATCAAGACCCTCGAACGGATGGAAATTTTGCGGGACCTGAGGCTGGGTGTGTTCGACGTGCTGGTGGGCATCAACTTGCTGCGGGAGGGGCTGGACCTGCCTGAAGTGAGCCTGGTGGCCATTCTGGATGCGGACAAGGAGGGCTACCTGCGGTCGGAGCGCTCATTAATTCAGACCATCGGCAGAGCGGCCCGCAATGTAGAAGGCAAGGTAATTATGTATGCCGACAAAGTCACGGACTCTATGAACAGGGCCATATCGGAGACCAATCGCAGGCGCGGGATACAGCTGGCATACAACCGCCGCCATGATATTACGCCGGAAACTGTCCGCAAGTCGGTACGTAACGTGATCGAGGCCACCCACGCGGCGGAGCCGGCTGCCCTTTATCAAGCAGTGCCCCATACCGGTAAAAAGATGACCAAATCCCAGTTGAAGAAGACCATCGCCGCGCTGGAAAAAGAAATGCGCGAGTCGGCCCGCCAGCTGGCTTTCGAACGGGCGGCCCAGCTCAGGGACGTAATCATCGAGCTGCGCCTGCAGCTGCGGGGAGAAAAGGGCCTCGGCCCCGCCGTTCCCGACACAGAAGCCCTGTAGAGCAGGATTCATCCCGCCAAAGATGTGCGGTTAAAACCGCACCTACAACGGAACCATGTACATTCCGATTCCTTTAAAGAGTGAAGCAAGAGAACTGTCCCCCTGCTTCACCTGTTGCCTACTTGCCAAAAATGGGCTAGCATTATATACTGTTTTAGGTCTATTTAAGACATTTTAATATATTTTGTAAAAATTTAACGTTAGTCAGTTATTTAATGTTATGGAAAATGGTTTGCATAGCAGCATAGAATACAAGCTATACCGCGCACGGCTTGAACGATTGGAAAACTGATGCAGAAACAGCAGTTCCAGGTATCGAACACAGTCAAACTTCCGGTATCAAAGGAGGTGAGTCAGTAAGCTGCAACCTTTATCGGCGAAACCGGGAGTGCCACAGCTCCGAACATCCGCGTCAGATACAAAAGTCGTCCGGTTATAATTTGGCAGAAAACAGCTCCGGCAAGCACAAAGGGAAGAGCGCTATCAGTCACCGGGGCGTCACTATCCAGATATTACACATAGATGTAGTATGCAAGGGATGGGCTGGTCCAAATAAAGTCAAGATTTAAGAAAAACGAAGGTATTTAAAGAACACCGAAGTTCATTAAAGGGGGCGTCAAGTTGAAAGCAAAAAGAAAAGCAGTATCAATCATGGTTACCCTGTCCATGCTGCTCGTGCTGCTGGTTCCGCTGGCAGCGCCGGCAGGCGCCGCGGCTTCGAACAACTACGCGGTAACCGTACCTAACGTAAAGGCGGACGACGGCCAGACCCTGGGCGTGCTGGCCATTAAAGAAAGCGACCAGCAATTTAGAGAGGGCGACATTATCACAGTAGAGCTCCCCAACGGAGTCGAATATGCGGGAAAGCCTACAGAGGCTGCAGCAGATGATTATTATTTGGGACCTGCTGACTTTGTCACAGCGAGCAGCAGATCGATCACCGTTAAAATAAATGACGAAGCTCAAAACATTCTCTATTTCTACTACGGTGAAGATGAAGACGGCGACGCGCTCGCCAGCGTTGTGGACATCGACGGTGACATGACCGGTGAAATCAAAGTTGAAATCGACGCTGCCGGCGCCACCATCACATCCGGCGTAGTCCGGATAGCGCGCATTACTGCAGGCGGCGATACCACCACCACTATCGCCAGTGTGGAGACCATCGCCATTGACGCCACAAATGAAATCGAAACCATCAAGATCAAAGAAAGCACATCTGAAGTTATTGTTCCCAACGGCGGCGACATCGTTTTAGAACTACCCAAAGACTTTGAGTGGGCTCTCAGTGGGGACGTTAAAGTTTCCGGCACCGGCGGTTTAAATGTAACTCCCGCTGATCTGACTGTTAACCCAAACGACCCGAAAAGATTATTGATTGATGTCAGCAACAGCGACGAAACGAGAGGCCAGGCCGGATTCATTACTATATCCGGACTGCAGATTATGGTTCCCGCCGACGCTTTCGAAGGCGACGTGGAAATGAATGTAGACGGCAACGAAGTAACTGAAGAAGACATCATTGTCGCTAAAGTCGGTGACTTCGGCTTTAAGATCGGCGTCAGCGGCAGTGTGCCGACCATCGTGGCCGGCAAAGCCGACCAGGAAGCAGCTGACTTCTACATCGACGACATCGTCCCGGGCGCCTGGATCGAGGACAGGTCCGTCAAGCTGACCCTGCCGGGCTGGGCTGAGTGGACTGAGGAAGGCTTTGATGATGACATCAGCGAACTGTACAATGGAATAATTGATAAAGATGATCCGGAAATTGCCAACTACACGGTAGATGGCAAAAACGGCAAAGCTGAATTTAAAGGGTTCACCGTCACTATCGACGCTGACGCCCCTGCAGGCGACCTGGTCGTCAAGTTCAGCGGCAACGCCGGCGTGAAAGGCGATCTGGTTATCGCCAAGATCGTCAAGCCCTTCACCGTCGCGACCGCTGCTACACCGGAAGTGTTTATCGGCCTGCAGAATCAGGCAGTAGGCGATATCACCATTACCGAAACTCAGTACAAAGCCATTGACAAAAACAAGTGGATTATTCTAAGAGCACCGGCAGGCTTCAACTTCAAGGACGACTACGACATTGAAGCGACAGAACTGGAAATCGACAACGACGAGGTTGACGGCCGCTACCTGGCCTTTGAAGTAACAGGTGAGAGCAACAAAGAAGCCGGCGAGATTAAGATCAGCAACATTACCTTCGACATTGACCGTTCCATTCCTGTCGGCGACATCACCTTTGAAGTGTTCATGACTGATAACGATGCATTAGATAAGCTGGCTCCCCTGGAATTTGACGAAGCTATCAACAAAGACAACTATGAGGAAGTCGCCGATGTAGTCGTGGGCTCTGTGATGAACCCGGCCCCCGGCGAAGATACTGTAACCGAAACAAAATTCACCGTCGGCTCGACCACTTACGTTGTCAACGGCGTTGAGAAGACTGCGGATGCAGCCCCGTACATCAGCGGCGACCGTACCTTCTTTGCCGTACGGTTTGTCGCCAACGCCCTGGGCGTGCCCGATGCCAATATCACCTGGAACCCGATCGACCAGAGCGTGCTGATTACCAAGGGTGAGCGCATTCTCAAGCTGGTTATCGGCAGCACGACAATGCTGGTTAACGGCGTCCCTGTGATCATGGACGTTGCCCCGCAAATCATTGAGCCCGGCCGCACCATGCTGCCGGTCCGCTGGGTCGCTGAAGCCCTTGGCGCCACCGTTACCTGGGATGCCGCCACCCAGACCGCAACTCTCACAATCAATTAGCAGTCAGTATCTAAGCAGTTGTCAAGTTAAAAGAAATAAGCCCGGGCTTCTAAAGCCCGGGCTTCTATTGGGGATGAAATTCCGCCCTGCAGCGGAACGAATGCGAACCACCGATAGAGGGTATCGTATTCCATTAGCGTATACATAGCGGATACATATAGAAGAAAAAGGACCTTCCCCCCCCCGTTTCCGTTCCGGCATGTGGCGGGTTGTTTTTGGTTTTGGCAGGTATTTTTCTAATTGTGTTGAAATTTAAAAGATTAATAATCATGCAGTAATCTCTTGTAGAACAATCCACAAACCAGTAAGGGGAAAAACATGAAAAAAGTATCGGTATCCTTTGTTGCGAATAAAGAGAAAATCAGTCACCGTTTGAGCCGGTACATTGATTTAACAGCAGCCTTAGCCTTGCGCGATGTTAAGATGCGCTACCAGCTTACCATCCTCGGCCTGTATTGGGCGGTCTTGAATCCGCTTTTAATGACAGTCGTATGGAGTTTTGTCTTTAGCCGGATTTTTCGCGCTCAAGGCATACAAGGGGTACCTTATGTGGTCTTTCTTTTTTGCGGGCTCACCTTCTGGAACCTGTTCAGCAACTCCCTGATGACCGCTGTGAATTGCCTGACCGGTAATGCCAGTCTGCTTTCCAAACTCTATTTCCCCCGGGTGATCCTGCCAACGGCTTCTGTCATGGCGCGGTTGGTTGACTTCATCTTTTCTCTGGTTGTGCTGATCATTCTAATGCTGGTATACCGGGTTGTCCCCGGTAAGGAGTTGTACTGGATCCCTTTGTTGATCTTGGTCCAGTTGATCTTTACCCTGGGCATGGCTTATATTGTGGCCTCAGTTAACGTTTTATACCGTGATTTAAGCCAGATTTTGGGTGTGTTGCTAACACTGTGGTTGTACATTTCGCCGGTTATCTATACCCTGGAGCAGGTGCCGGCCGGAATAAAAAAATATTTTATCTTCAATCCCATCGGCCAATTGGTCCATATGGAAGTAAGCCTGGTGTTTGGTAGCGGGACCATTAACCTGGCGGCGCTGGGTGTTACGTTTTTAATTTCTTGCGCTACATTATTACTGGGCCTGTGGGTATTCCGGCGTCTGGAACCCGCCTTTGCGGAGGTCATGTAATTGAATATTATCGAAGTGAATGACTTGTGGAAAAAGTTTATGCTGCGGACCGGCCGGGCAGGCAGTTTCTCCAAAATATTTAATACTTTTCTCAACCACCCGCCGCAAGAGTTGAACAAAGAGTTCTGGGCTTTAAAAGAGGTCAGCTTTTCTGTCGCGGCAGGGAAAAGCCTGGGTGTTATCGGTGTTAACGGCTCAGGTAAAAGCACCCTTTTGAAACTGCTTACCGGCACCATGCGTCCTACCAGAGGGCAGATTCTCGTGCGGGGGCAAAAATCCTCACTTATTGAGTTAGGCGCAGGCTTCCATCCGGATTTCTCCGGCCGGGATAATGTTTATTTGAACGGGATGATCCTCGGTATGTCCAAAGCGCAGGTTGGTAAAAAATTTAATGAAATCGTGGCCTTTGCCGAACTGGAAAATTTTATAGATGTGCCGGTGAAATACTACTCTACCGGTATGCAGGCCCGTCTTGGCTTTGCTGTTGCTACCGCTGTGGATCCCGACATCCTGATGGTGGACGAAGTGCTGGCGGTGGGGGATGGCGCCTTCCAGCAGAAATGCTCGCGACGGATTAAGGAAATGCAGCGGCAAGGGGTCAGCTTCGTGCTGGTCTCCCACGGTATGGGCGACATCGAAACCGTCTGTGACGAAGTCCTCTGGCTGCACAAAGGTGAGGTCAGGCTGTTTGGTAAAACCGGGGATGTCGTGGCGGAATACCGCCTGAGCCAGGGCTTGCAGTAGCCGGGCGAGAAGCCAGGAGCCAGGGGGTGACAATACAAATCAGCTGTTCCTAAAAGCAATTTTTTAAAATTGCTTTTTATTTTTCTTTACAAGAAATATTTGGAGGAATAACCAATGTTATATTGAATAATTTATTGCTTGAATAACTATATGCAGACTTATGCAGCAGCCTGTTGGAGGGGAAAGCGAAGTTCTCTTATTATGTCTTTCTTATAAAATATATTTTTCTTTACAAGAAATATTTGGAGGAATAACTAAAGTTATGTTGAATAACTTCCGATATAAGGTAGGTATCAACCATCCACCATTGCAACTATACTTTGTACTCATTCTGGGTAGATCATAGTCCTGGCTCGGATGTGGCGCGGGATTATCCCACCGCCAATACCTATTTACAAGCGTGGGTAGAAAACAAATACCTTCAGGAGGAGGTGATCAGGCACGGAGGGATACGGGCGTCCGTGCGAAAATAAGCCCAGGAGGTGAGAGGTGGTCTCGTTGGCTAAAATCTACAGCCGTCAGAAAGCATATGTGGCTTTCCAAGTACGAATATCACCCGACCTGAAAGAAAAGCTGGCTCGGAAATCCTTCGAATGGGGAGTGAGCCAGGCTTCTATCGTCATCGCCGCATTGCAGCATTATTTTGACAATGATCTGACACCGCAAAAGGATCAACTGGATGAAGATGAAGCGGCAGAAGAATCAGAAGAAGACGATGACCGGTAACAGTTATCCGGTAAAGGTAAGCTGGTGTATGAGTGCTGGAAGGTTCATGCTGGAGGTGGGAAATGAAAAGGCATGAATAATTTTGTCAGCAACGCCAGGGCATATGTTGCCTTTCAGGTGCAGTTCAATCCGAAGCTGAAAGAAAAGTTGGTGTTAAAGTCTTATGAAACCGGTATTAGCCAAAGAGCCATTGTAGAAGAAGCTTTGAAATGCTACTTTGAAAGCAATGAAGCCCAAGGGGGGAGCGTTGCAAAAACAAGCTTGACCAAACAGCAAGTAATCAAACAACTGAATAATGAGTAAGATCTTAAAGGAGGATTGCGTTATTTTGTATAAGTCCATAAAATCAAACAAGCTAATTTTGGTCGTTCTGGCAATGGCCTTAGTTACTATGCTGGCGGTAATGCCGGCGTTTGGCAGTGTTACAGCAATAAATGTAGATGGTCCGATGGGCCCCCAGCCGATTGGCAGCGATGCTACATTTACTGCTACCGCAACTAATCCCGGCGGTACTTCATTGTACCAATTCTGGGTACATGATAGTAACGGCTGGGATGTGGTGCAGGATTATTCCACCACCAATACCTACACCATGAGCAGCCTGAACCAGGGCAGCTATGTCTTTGCCGTCTATGCCCTGGATCAGGCCGACAGGGATGCCGGCAACTGGGGTTTAGCCAAGTACCAATCATTTGTCGTCAATATTGGCAGCAGTGTTTCGCTTAATGCGGCATACGCTAATAATGAGATCACTCTGAACGGCAGCGCCGCCTATATCACCAACCCTGTCTACCAATTCTGGTATGAAAAGCCCGACGGTACATGGGTAGGTACTGATTACAGCGATAACGCTGCTTACACCTTCACCCCGGACCAAGAAGGGACTTACAACACGATTGCTTATGCTAAAGACCTGTATGCTCCCAATGATTACACCCACTCGGTATGGAGCGATGTCAAGAGTGTCACTGTAAAAAAAGCACTTGAGGTTGTAGAAGTAAGTGCTATTAACCGTACCACCGTGGAAGCAACCCTGAACGAAGAAGCTGACGCCGAAGCCGCTGCCGATGTTGCCAGCTACATAGTAACAGTTGGCGACACAGCAGTTGAAGTTAAATCAGTAGCATATGATGAAGACACCAACATTGCTACCTTAACCGTGGCTGATATGAAAAACCTGGTTGGGGTAGTTGCTGTTAACGGCGTTGAGGGTGCAGCAGTTGACTATATTGTGGAAGCCGCCGTCATAAAAGGCGAAGCATCTGCAGCGGAAGTCCCGGTCGGTAGGGATGTTGATGTTACCTTTGTTGTTGAAGATAAAGACGGCGACTTAATGCAAGGTGCTGAGGTAAGGGTTAGAGTACTATCCGGCCCAACATTAGTAAAAGATTTTGGGGTTCTGGTTACTGATGAAAAAGGTGAGGTAACAGTAACTTACGGTAGCGAAGTGCTAGATGCAGGTGGGCTTGATATTAATGCAGTTGTTGTTAGCAAACCAGTTATTAAAACTGAAGTTCCAGTTAATTGGACAGATGTAAGAGACGACCTTATTGTTATTGATGAACTAGGTAAAGCAACATTGCCAACAACAGATGTAGGCGATGATGAAAATGTCAGAACCTACACAGTAACATTTAATGATGCCTATGGTAACCCCTTAGCAGCGGGCGAAGAAGTTTTTGTTGAAGTAGAAGGTATGGATGCTGATGGAACCACTGCAATTGATGCTAGTAACATTGGTACCTATATTGTATTGGCTAAATCCGGTAAATTAACATCTGCCTATAGCAGTGTTCCAGCTAACGTATTTGGTTACAAATTAGCAACGGCAGACAACGGGAAGGTAACTTTCAATTTAGTCGGAATATCTGGCAATGAAGGAACTTTAACACCGACTTTCTACTACGGTGATCCTGCTAAGGGAAGTGCCGATGTTGTTGTAAAAGCCGGTGCAACAGAGTTTGTAGATAGGGTATTTAGTGCTGAAAAATCCAGCATAGAAGCAAAAGGTGCAGCAACAGTAGCAGTTGGTGCTGCTAGAGAATATGTAGTAACAGCTAAAGACCAATTTGGTGCGAACTTTGCAGGTACTTTGAACTTCACATTTGTGGAAGATGAAGATGGCTTAGCAAAGACTAGTCCCGGTAGCATTATTTTTGATATGGGTAGCGGCACAGCTACAGGCTATACCGTGCTGGCTGCGGATGAAGGCATTTTCGAATTTGAATTGAATTCTGGTTTGGATAAAGAAGCTGCCACACCGATCGTATGGTTTGATACTGACGGAACGGGTAACTACAGTGAAGATCAAGCGCAACTAGTTGGTGAGAAGGTAACCTTTGATAGCAACATAACACCAACAGTTAACGAAATAACCTTGACTACTGAAAACGCAAGCGCATCAGTAGCAGGCGAGGTAATCTTTAAGGCTGAATTCTCCGATCAGTTCGGCAATGCTATTGTGCCAGGAGCAAATGAAGTTGTATTCCAAGCATTTGAAGCAGATGATCTGGATACTGCCCTTACTTTGGATGCTAGTGCAAGTAAAGTTGCTATTGAACTTAACCCTACCGGTACAACTTTTGCAACTGCACCAGGTGCTGTGACAGCCTATGCAGTAACACCCACTGATAAAGCTCTACTGGTCAAGTTTGAAAGCGATACAGCTGGTGAGTACGTTATCAGAGCGTTTATTGATGTTAACAGCGATAAGGTAATGCAGGCAGATGAATACTCAGTCGATAGCGAAAACATAGTAATTGAGGCCGTTAAAGCAGCTGAATTAGAATTTAAAACCCAATCCGAATTTGGAACAGATAATAATGGTGTTGACTATGACATTCTGATTAACGATCAGGACGGTACTGCGTATGATGCATCTGGAGCTAATGCAGTAGACGTAACCTATACAATCAAAAACACAGGCGATGTTGACTTAACGGCTAACGATGCTAGTAGCACTGTAATCAAAGCCGGAAAAACTGAAGCTATAGTGGTTAACGTAACAGACAGCGGTGGCCAAGATTCAATCACTTTAACCCCGAACGCTGCACCAGATAAAGACAACTCTGTAAGCGCCACTGTAACAGTAAGTGCTACAGGTATTGATTCAATTAGTGTAAGCACAATATGGGTAGCTGTTGATGCAACCGCTGGTGATAGCGAATCTTACAATGGCACTGTAATTGCATATGACACTGACAATTCTTGGTATATGATTGAAACAGCAGTAGGAAATATAGAAGTAGATTATACCTCAGGAAGCACCAGTGATGCATACAAGGTAAATGGAAATACCGCCAATCAGTCAGCATTTGAAAAAGCCCTCAAAGTGGGTGTTACAATTGAGTATGTTGAGGATGCAGGTACAACACACAAGCTAACCAAGTAAAGGGGAACATGGAACACAAGGAACACAAGGAACACAAGGGGACGGTTCTTTTGTGCAGCAACTAACCGTCCTACCAACTAACTAAACAAGAGCCAGTGCGGTCTCATTGCGGATCGCCTGGCTTCTTTTTTGGTTGGGTGATGGGATGGGGTGATAAGTGGGTGTTGGTAGGGTTAGCCCAGTAGGTAGGCCTGATTGGGGTTATCCAGTTACCTGGTTGGCTGGCATTAATTCGACAGTAAAATAATTCTTCTCCACTATATGGACAAATATTCCCGAAGTGTGTATAATAAAATTATGGTTCGGAATATCGAAGCATAGTCCTTTTAATAGTTCGGAAGTAGAAGGGGGAGAAGGGGCGGTAACGGTGCCTGTCGTCAACTTGTTAACTTATTGAGTATTCAGTCAGCTTGTTAAACAGCTACGCCGGGTAGTTCTAAACGGGGCTACCCGGTTTTTTCTTTATTGGGGGTGGGGGCAAGGCATAGGAATCTACCGGTGTCTATTGCCATAGTCTTATCACCGATAGCCCATCAACTATTTGCTTCAACCCGCTGTTTTGCTACCAGGGGACACAAGGGGACGGTTCTGTTGTGCAGTAGATAACCGTCCGGCGCACTAACTAACCAAACAACCGAAAAAGCTCGGGTGGTCCCAAAGCGGATCGCCCGGCTGTTTTTTTTATTGGGTGGGTGCGCAGGAACGCCGGGTATAAAGGAAAGGGGCCAGCGTGGGTTGAGGCGAGCGAGATTGGTAGGCAGCCCAGCAGGTAGTCCTGATTGGGGTTATCTGGCTACCTGGTTGGCTGGTTATTTTTATTATTCTTCAGGGATACTTTTCTTGGTTGAATTTTTAGTGCTAGGTATATATATTTCATCACCCGGCATTACCCAGCTATACTCATTAAGTGCCCATCATCATTTTGTAATGTTGCTCTTGGTTCATTAATTCGAAAATCATCTTATGAGAACACAAGGGGACGGTTCTTTTGTGCAGGTGAAAACCGTCCTGCTCACTAACTAAACAACCGGAACACAAGGGGACGGTTCTGTTGTGCAGTAGATAGCCGTCCGGCGCACTAACTAACCAAACAACCAAACAGCCCGGGAGGTCCAACACGGATCGCCCGGCTGTTTTCTTTCTGTCTGGCATGTTTTAAAAGGCAATCATGTCCGGGTCGGAACCGGAAAACCTCAACCGGTTTTCCAATTCCTCCCAAAAGGGGTCTGTCCCCACCCGGTTTATGTCGAATAATGTAAGAAGAGAGAGAGTCAATCGCCCCGGCGGTTGGCTTTCTTTTCGTCTCAAGCGGATCACCCGGCTGTTTCTTTTTTGGTGGGTATGCTCGGTGGAACGCCAGGTATAAAAGAAAGGGGCCGGCGTGGGTTCGAGGTGGGTGGGGCTTGGTAGCTAGCCCGGCAGGTAGGCCTGATTGGGGTTATCTGGCTACCTGGTTGGCTGGTTAATTGTCGGGGATAGTTGAGCATGAAAAAACACCTTACAGTTGAAATACTTGTAGGGGTATTTTTTTTTTGCTTATTATTCTTCGTGCCAGCTTTGTCGGCAGCCCCGCTTCGGAGCGAATCCATTCATCCACTTCAGATATCTTAAATTTCCATAGGCGGCCAACCTTATGAGCGGGCACATTGCGGTGGTTAATCTATTTTGCCGGTTTTGTATGTGGAACCTACCCCATGTTCTTTAGGTTTAGTTTAGGATATCTTAAACGGAATCAAACATTCATCAATCGTCGGATACAGCCTAACTTTCTTACAACCGAGTTCCTTAAAAAGTGTTTTGGCCCACTGCTTGTCCCTATCACTGTGACAGGAAATGTGCCAGGTAGCATCATCTATGCGGGTAACACTCTTTTTTGCTGTTTTATCTGAAGTTTTATCCTTAGCCTTGCCAAATAGCTTCATAAACATCTTCTGGAACTCCTGATTTCTCGCATCCTGTTCTTGGAAATATCTCCTTTCAACTGCTTCTATCTGCTTTGGATCAAGGTTTTCGTAATCTAATTGATATCCTCCATAATTAATCGCATACTGTAAGCGGTTATGGAGCTCGTCAATTGGGCATGAACCCTCATTATCTTTTTTATCATTGGGTTCCCCCGAATTATGTACTCTTGTTGCATCAGCTAAAAACGAAAAATACTCAATATCCGGCATCCCCATTGAATGCCCCAAGACATACACATTCTTTATTTCTTCAGGCATAACCCCGTGCATTGCCAAAAACATACAAAGGCCTTGAATATTGTCCTGCACATGCTTGTCCGTCCTGTATAGGATCTCTTCCACAAAATACAAACCCCGAAACCTTCCCCCGAATTGATATAAGGCACTTTCCGGTAATTGGGGATGAGTTGAATGCCCATATATTATTGAGCTTTTATCCACTGCCTCACCATGAATATGATATTCGTTTTCCTCTTTTATTTTAAAGCGTTTCAGCAAGGTATTTGTATAATTATAATTAATAAACAGGCAGTTATCACCAAACCGGTAGCCCGCATCTTTATTATCAATTGTAATTTCCCCGATCCAGTCGCAAAAAGTTTCACGCAAAATCCTGTCTACATCCCTTATGCTTTTACTCATTTCACGAAGATCCTTCCGGTCCTTACCGAAAAATAAATTCAATCTTTCCGAATTTAGCTTATCCAAGGAAGCCTCAAATGTACTCCAGAACCCGTCATCAAGTTGCCCAGGCTTAAATGGATCACCGTATATCAATTCTACATCACTAATTGCAATTTTTTGGCCGCTCTCATCCTGAAACACCTTCTTTTTAATTCTAAGCCGTTTCATTATTTCATCACGATGTAAAAGGTAATATTTTTGGAATTCATTGTACCCTGTACGGAGACCCTGCCAGATGTCAAAACCATTCCCGATAATAACCAGCGTATCCTTAGGGGTAAATGATCCTTCCTTTATAGTTTTCTTCTTAAGCATTTTACCCATCCCCACCCTTTACCAGCTTTCCCCTCCCAAGATCAATGTAGATATGTAAAAATCGTCTACCTTATTGATAGCGGTCGAACCATCCCCAACCCACCAGAACTGCCAGTACGGTTCCCCAAAAGTTCACCGGGCCTCGGCTTTTTTTTTTGCCAAGGAGTTTTAACCCTCCACAATCTCCACGATATCAGAAATATCACAGTCCAGAGCCTTACATATTTTAACCAAGACGTCAGTGGTCACATTTTCACCTTTGCCCAGCTTGGCCATGTGGTCGAGTCGGGGAAGGGCCTTCGGAGCAAGCCTCCGGGGGTCGCCCTCCCCCGACGAAGGGGTCGTACCCCCACACAATGGGAAACAATTCTGACAATTTAAATCTTAAAACTCCCCTTAAGGGCTATTCCCGGCGGGGGTGTTTTTTCTTATTACCCCAACCCTACCAGCCATAACGTCCCCACCCGACCCCACCAATCCTTCCGCCCCACCGCCCCCGCTAACGTCCTACCAACCTAACTAGCACCAAAACCAGCAAGGTCTGAACGTCCGGCTTGTTTGCTTTATAAGTGGCTGGGATATTTTAGGGCGGGAAGTTAAGAAACCAGCCAAGTATGGTGCGGGTTCCTAATACGCTAACCTAGTTGGGTGGTTAATTTATTCCCCACGGCAAACCTTGGTGGCAATCAAGGGGTTGGGGGTTTTGGGTTTGGAAAATGAGCCAAGTGGGTAGGCTCGATAGGTTTTATCAGGTTACCTGGGAGGCTAGCATTATTTCGGAAGAGACGGCAGTGTTATCGCTTATGGAAAGCCAGTAAACATGTATGCCTCAATAGTTGCCTTACCACCCTGGACGGATGACCTTCCTTTCTTCTTCTCATCTCAAAACTGAGCATCTTTCATTTTCCCAATATAGATGTGTACGAAAGTGTACGAAAATAAATTGACAATAGAGCTGGAATAGGATAGGATTGTCATATACCTGTACAACTAAGTACGATTAAACGGGAGTGGAATATAATGAAGGCTAATTTGATTGAGAACTTAATAGTTTCTCATTGTACCGGCGAAGAAAGTAAATTCGCCAATGCAGTATATGAGTTAATAAAAGATGAGGAGAAAAAGGGTAATATCCCCTTGGCAGCCCGTTTGCGAAAGGCATATGAAACCAAGCAAAAAAGCAAATCTGAACCTAGTTTTAATGTTAGCGCAGCTGGTTTTGCACCCCAATCCCAAGCAATAGCACCAAGGGACAAGGATAGTCTGCTGGAACTGTACGAAATTGTTCATTCGGATATAAAACTGGCGGATGTAATATTACCTGAAACCCAGAAAAATGCATTGGAGCAGTTAATTGAAGAACAAAAAAATGCGGAGGCCCTAAAAAAGCATAATATTGAACCGGCAAACAGATTGTTGCTATGTGGCCCACCTGGATGTGGAAAGACGATGACAGCGTATGCCATCGGGCACGCACTGGGTTTGCCAATAGCATATGTTAGGTTAGATGGCCTTGTTTCATCATATTTAGGTCAGACCAGTACTAACTTAAGAAAAGTGTTCGACTCTGTACGAAACCAAAGAATTATTCTATTTTTAGATGAGTTTGACGCAATAGCAAAAAAACGTGATGATTCTAACGAGCTTGGGGAGTTGAAACGAGTCGTCACCACCTTGCTTCAGAACTTCGATAATATGCCAGCTAATGTATTGTTGATAGCCGCCACAAACCATGAACATTTACTTGATCCAGCAATATGGCGGAGATTTAATCTCACAATCACTTTGGAACTACCAGATGAAGCGCAACGATTGATTTTACTTCAAAAGTGGATGAATGAGTATGCGATTAGCGAATCACTCGATTATAAAAAATTGTCCAAAATTACCGTAGGATTGAATGGAGCGCAAATAAAAGAGCTTACAAAGGCTGCGGCAAAGAAATACGTTATTAATAAAGAACTAAGCACCGGGGATGTTATAACAATTTTCATTCAGCAACAAACAATGTATTCGGGTAGCAATGATGATGCCATGGAACTAATTAGCGATTTGAACAATAAGGGGGTCTCCTTGAGATCGTTGGCGAAAGCGGTAGGCATCACACATTCCACGTTAGATTACAGAATTAAAAAGTACAGGGGGGAGTAAATGAATGGATAATTCAGATCCGAAACAACACTTATGGATACCTTCTGAGGAAGTTGTAGAGGTTCCCAAAAAGCCCATCAAAATCACTGAAGATAGGGGGCTGGATCATACTGAACATGGCTCAAAATTATCGCATGGACTAGTTGAAATAATGTCCGCCTATGACAAGTTAAAGTCTGGGGATTCCTTAAGTGAAGAAGATATTATGGTTTTTAAGCTTGTGCTACCGGAAGGAGAAACTATAGCAGGGCAGCAGAAATTCATTGAAGCTGAAGGCATGAAAATAAATGCGGTAAAGGACAGTCGCCATGCCATTGTTACCTCAAGTAAGTCAATGTTTGAAAGGCTAAGAGGCCGTGTGGGAACTTATAAGGATCATAATAAATTAAAGGGATATCAATATATAGATGGTTTTGAAATCTATACGGCGGAGGAAAAGCAAGCATCATCTTTAAGGCATTATTTGGAGCAGCAAAAAGATGCACTTACAATTGACATCCAAATGATGTTTATACCTCATCTTGATCAGGGGACTCAGTCTAAGGCGGTAATAAAACTTACTGAGAAAATTCAGCAAGCCGAGGGCCGGTTGCAAAGGGAACCTTATCAACTCTCCGACGGAACTGCAGTCGTTAGGGCATTGGTGCCCATGTCAAGTATTAATAGTTTTGCGAATGATCAGGCAATATACCGGATTGAGCAAACAGGATTTTTTAAGATTATGACCCCCAGCGCCCTGAATCCTTTTAATTCCTTACTGAATATAGATCCGAATGTGGATGTTGAATCGTTGCCAGTAGTAGCGGTTTTAGATACAGGAGTTGAATTTCCCCAAGATTTAGAGCCTCTAGTTCCTATACATTGGGAAGCCCCAAACTGCAGTGGATTTAGAAATTATCATGGCACTAGTGTGGCAAGTAAAGTTATTTTTTCGCATATAGGTTTGCAGCTGACCAACGAATACCTTGTGCCAAGAGCAAAAGTTATCGATTGTAAGATATATAGCCAAGATAATAACTCGCAAGATGCCATGATAGAAAGGATTCGGGAAGCGGTTGAGAATTTTGCCCCACTTACGAAGATATTTAATCTATCCTCTAATATAGATAGGCCCATAGATGGCGATGAACTTAGCATTTTAGGATATGAGTTAGATGTTTTGATGTCAAAATACAAAATTAAGTTTATTATATCCGCCGGAAATCATGACCTTGTGACAAGTTGCTCAAGCCTAGAAGAGATATTGGAAGATGACGACATTAGGATTGCGGAACCTGCAGATTCCATGCTTGGTATTACCGTCGGCTCAATAGTAGGTGCATATCATGAACCTAGCATTAGTAAAGTTAATGATATAGCACCCTATTCCAGAATTGGCCCTGGGTTTGCGGGATTTTATAAACCGGATTTGGTTGCATATGGGGCAACCCAGTATTCGGATAAAAAAGTGCCACCTGACCCATATGCAATTGTGCTTGGATTAGATGGTGGTTTCCTTGCAGATTGTGGGACGAGCTACACGGCACCAATTGTGGCCGGTGATTTGGCTGAGTTAACTACTGTGGTGTCTGACAATGATATTGTTTTAGCCCAAGCCTTGCTGTAAACGGTAAACTAAAATACACAGATTTCGGCCATTAAAACTGCACAGAAAATACCAGTGAATTTCCAATTACATTCCCTGTTACAATGATTTATCTGAACTCATTGTAAGGGGAGTGGAAACGGGTGAAGGGATGGCCGATGTATCAAGAAATTCAAGAACTCAAAGAATTGGGGCTAAAAAAGGCACAAGCAGCCAGGAAGCTGCAGATAAACCGGCGGACCGTTGATAAATACTGGGACATGACCCCGGACGAATTCGCCCATATGAAAACCAAATCCAAACAAAGAAAGAAAAAACTTCAGTCCTACGAAGACAAAATTGTAGGGTGGTTAAAAAGATTTCCTGATATCACCGCAGCCGAGATCCATGACTGGCTTAAAGAACACTATCCCGATTACCAGGGAAAGGAGCGAACGCTTAGACGATATGTAGGCAGGCTGAGAGATAAACACAACATCAAAAAACCGATTAACTTGAGGCAGTATCAGGCTGTAGATGAACTACCCATGGGTTACCAGGCCCAGGTAGACCTCGGACAGATAAACCTGACCGATACCCGGGGCAAAAAGGTAACACTTTACGGCTTCGGAATGGTCCTCTCCCACAGCCGGTATAAATACGTAGAGTGGGATGACAAGTCGTTAAACACCACCAGATTCATTCAAATGCACTACCGGGCATTTGAATTTATGGGAGGGGTACCTGAGGAAATAGTGTATGACCAGGACCGGCTGCTAGCCATCAGCGAAAACTTTGGAGATATCATATACACCGCCGAGTTTGAACAATTCAGGCAGCAGATGGGATTCAGGGTTTACCTCTGTCGTAAAAAAGATCCTGAAAGCAAAGGCAAAATAGAAGCGGTAATCAAATATGTCAAAGGTAACTACGCCCGCCACCGGATATTTGATAACCTCCAGGCCTTTAACGAAGGATGTATCAAATGGCTCTACCGTACTGCCAATGCTGAGGTTCACGGCACAACAAAAAAGGTACCGGCGCAAGTATTTACAAAAGAACGTAAACACCTGAAACCGATACCACTTATCATGGATTTCTCTGAACCAAGTTTAACAAGAGCTGTACGAAAAGACAATACCATTTGGTACCTCAGTAACCGATACTCAGTGCCCCTGGGCACCTATCGTCCAGGAAAAGAACTGGAGGTTAAAGAAAACGAGGGGATTCTACAGATATGGGATCCCGAAACCGGAGAGCTTCTGGTCAGTCACGAGCTATCGCTGGAAAAAGGCAAACTCATTAAAAAAAGGAACCATCAAAGAGATCATTCCCGGAAGATAGCCCAGCTCTATGATGAGACCTTAACTGCTCTGGGCGGCGGGGATGAAGCCGCCGATTTCCTGGATCGTATCCAGCAGGAAAAACCGCGTTATGTCAGAGACCAGTACCATCTAATACTGAATACAGCCAGGAAGTATCCGTTACCAGATTTAAAAGCTGCCTTATCATACTGCCTGGAGAGGCAGATCTACAGCGCCGTTGACTTACGAACCATAACCGAATATTTTAACGAGACAGACAAGCCCCAACCAGGTAATATTGATGCCATCTCCATACCCAAAACCTATCGAATTAAGACAGAAGTAAGGGACATCAGTGAATACACTGCCATATATGGGGGTATGGAAGATTGAACAAATTAGAAGAAACCAGGCGCTATATGCAAATCCTTAATCTGCCCTGGGGCAGAGACAATCTAGCTCAAGCATTGGAAAGGGCCAATGCCAAGGAAATATCCTACCTGGAGTTCATAAACCAGTTATTAAGCGAGGAGATGACGGCCCGAGAACAAAAAGCCGAACAGCGACGGATTAAAGCAGCAGGTTTCCCCTATTTAAAGACGGTGGAAGACTTTGATTT
This sequence comes from Desulfotomaculaceae bacterium, assembly GCA_028709235.1. GTDB lineage: Bacteria > Bacillota > Desulfotomaculia > Desulfotomaculales > Pelotomaculaceae > Syntrophopropionicum. Next base: position 766 of record JAQVXL010000004.1, on the reverse strand, counting down.
CGGATTTCAGAGGTCAATAACCCGGAAACAGGTAAACCAGCTTCTGGACATGCAGTGGATTGAAAAAGCATACAACCTGGTATTTTTGGGACCTCCAGGAGTTGGAAAAACGCACATATCAGTGGCTATCGGTCTGGAAGCAGCCAAGAAGGGCTACAGGGTAAGTTTTGTAACCATGGAAGAATTGATAAGACATCTGCAGATGGAAAGCGTAGTTGCGCGGAGCCGTCAAAAGGTTAAAAAGATAATTAAATCTGACCTGGTGATTATTGACGAGATAGGATTCCTTCCCATCTCCCGCCAGGAAGCTAACTTATTCTTCCAGATTATATCGACTCTCTATGAGGAAACCTCGATCATTGTAACCTCGAACAAGGGATTTGAAGATTGGGTAGAACTGATGGGAGACCCCGTGATAACGACGGCTATACTGGACCGAATAGCTCACCACAGTGAGATATTCAACTTTACCGGCGATAGCTATCGGCTAAAGAACCGGGATACGATTCTGAAATAGCGGAAGCCGTTTATCGGAGCGAAGCGAAGACCATTGACATTGAGGGTGCCCGTGTTAGCCTGATTGGCAAGGGGGCCTGAGCGAAGCGACTGGGGCCCTTGCCCCCCTTGACACACGGGCACGGAGGCTCAATGTCAATGGCGGCTGGAGCCTGATAACGAATATTCGACCAGATAATTACCAGCGGTTTACCAATGAGGTGTGTAAAATTAATGGCCAAAAAATGTGCAAAATACTTGACCGCTTACA